>DATHVN010000063.1 GCA_035461305.1 Euzebyales bacterium
GTTGTCTGTGACCTGCGCCTTGTAGCCGAACTCCACCGGTCGACCCAACCTGCCCTTGGGGATCGGACGCGCGTCGGGGTCATCCAGCGAAACCAGCCGCTACCACCCCGCCGGCGTGGCGCCCGACAGCCGCGTGCGCGCCTGGGCGACCACCCGTGCGGTGCGCGCCAAGGTCTGCTCGAGATCGGCGACCGCGCGACGCAGCCTGCCGCTGGCGGCGTCGCCGGCGCGCGTCAGCGCCCGGCGGGCGTTGCGCACCACCGCCGCCGCGTCGGCCGCAGTCGTCTCGGCCAGATCCGCCAACTCGCCGGTGATCACCCTGACGGCGTCTTTAGCGTCGCCGCTGCGGCGTCGCAGGTTCGCCGCGATCGACCGCACCCGCCGCCCCGCCGCACGGCTGCGGTCCCGCACCTTCGTGCGCGTGGCGCCACCCGCCGCGTGCACCCGGCGGACTTGCCGGGCGATGCGGCCCACGCCGTGGCCAGCAACCCCGAGTCGGTCGGATACTCCGCATCGGCCTCGACCACGGTCGTGTCCGCCCGCACCCGGTTGGTCTTGAACACCTTGTGCTGGGCGGCCTTGGCCCACAACGCCTCATTCAGCTGCTCCACGGTGGCCGCGCCGCAGCGCGACGTCAGCTTCATCAACGTCGTCGGGTGCGGCACCGGTGCGCTCAGCGGGATGCGGCAGAACCGCCGCCAGCTGATCGAGTCGGTGACCTCGCGGCACAGCGTCTCGAACCCCAGCTGGTAGCGGAACTTGAGGAACATCATCCGCAGGTACGTCTCGATCGGGATCGATGGGCGACCCATGACCGGGTCGAAGTGCGCCGCGAACGGCGTGACGAACGCCGGGTCGTCCAGCAGCGCGTCGACGCGTTCGAGCTCACCGGGCAGCCCCCACACCTCGGCTGGCAGGATCGACTCCCACAACGTCGCCTGATCATTGGTGGTCCGCAGCACCATCCCCAAAGCCCCTGGTCACGCCGACACCACGGGCATTCTCGCAGCACTCGACCAACAACCATGGCAGGCACAACCGCAAAACCCCAGGTCAGCGGCCTACCGACCTCGGACTATTTCAGGGGGAAGTAACTAAGCCGGGATCACACAGCTGGTCTGCCGGCGTGAGGTCGCCCTCCGCGGCGTCGTCAGTCGTGGGCCGGGAGCATCTGCGGCACGAATAGGTAGCCGGCGATGTCCCACTGGTGCCCGTTGCGGTCGGCGACGTAGCCGGCAGTCACGCCAGTCGGTCTTCGCGGCAGGCTTGGTGATCGTCCTGCCGGCTCGCTCGGGAGTCGCGAGCGCCGCGTCGACTGTTACTCGCGGTCCGAGGTTCATCGCTCACGCGACTGGCGCGCACCCGTCGGCGGTGAAGTCGGGCGCCGCGTCGGCGGCCAAGGTCGTCCCGGTCGAACAGTCCGAGCACGACGGTGCCGTCATGCAGGAAGCTGATGGTGTTGTCGACCGACAGCGACGACCGCCGCCAGTCCACCGCTTCGTAGTAGCGGATCACGGTCGCGACGTCACCGGCACCGAGCGTGACAGAAGCACACGCGACCACCGTCGCGCGGCCACATGGTCGCCGAGTTCGCACCGTGCCGACGATGGCCGCCTGACAGTCTGCCGGGGCGGTGGCCGGACCCGGTCCGTGGGGACCCCTCGCGGCGCGATCGGCGCCCCGGGAGCCGGCCCGACCCGCCGGCTTCGCGCTGATGTGAGCGCGCCGAACGATCAGTGAACCTGAGCCTGCCAGCGAGCTTGCAAGGACTCTGCAAGTTTGCCGGCCGCTGTGATCGGCGGCTCGGTCGACGTGCAAGCGGATGTGCAAGCGGAATGCCAGCGCCGTGGTCATGGTGTCGCCCCGCCGCTGTCCGGCGCGACGACGAGGACGCACCCGTGACGACACGCCTACCTGGTTCATCGGCCCCTGCGACCAGTCCGCCCACGTGGTCGCCGACGGTCGCGGGCGCGTCGGGCGGCCAGCATGACCGCCCGATGCAACGCCGCCGCCGGTGCCGGCGCGGGATGTGGTCGCGTTCGGTCGGGAGGTCGGCCGGGTGCTGTCCGACGGGCGGATCGTCGGCCGTGCCGAACCGTTCGCGAAGGCCTTCGCGTCCAGCCGCGAGGTCAAGCGCGCGGTCGGCGCGACCGCGTGGGTGATCCTGGAAGACATCGCGCTGGACGCCGCCATCGACGACCGCGGACGCCTCGTCGCGCACACGAGCGTGCGCCAGATCGCCGACCACCTCGGGCTCAACAAGACCCCCGTCGCGCGTCACCTCGCCCGGCTCCGCGACCACGGGTTCGTGCTTCACGAAGAGGCCCGCGATCACGCGTCGGGCCGCTGGGATGCGTCTCGCTACCTGCTGGACCCGTCTGCGTGTGTCGAGCGGTTCACCCACACCCCACCCGCCGAACAAGCGCGCACGGACTCGCCGGTGCGCGACGAGCCGGTCGACAGGGCGGACGGCACCGTGTCCGCATCTACCGGAC
>DATHVN010000064.1 GCA_035461305.1 Euzebyales bacterium
TGGAAGCAGGCCTGGTCGATGGCCCAGGCTGGTGGCTGACGCGTCCGAGCGCCCGGCCCGGAGGCACCGGACGCGGGAGGGCACGGATCCGGGGTGGCTGTGGCAGGCGTTCGCCGCCCCGGGGCTGCTGTGGCTCGTCGCGCTGTTCATCGTGCCCTTCTACGCGATCCTCGCCGTCGCGATGGGCACGATCGACCCGCTGTTCGGGCTCGCCGAGCCCGTCTGGAACCCCGTGCAGTGGGATCCGACGACGTTCCTGCAGGTGCTGCGCGATCTGGGCCGGGGGGCGGCTGACGCCGATCTTCCTGCGCACCATCAGCTACGTCGTGATCGCGTCGGCGCTGTGCATCGCGATCGGCTACCCCGTCGCCTACTTCATCGCCCGCCGGGCCGGCCGCTGGAAGGTCGCGCTGCTGGTGCTGCTGATCCTGCCGTTCTGGATCAACTACATCATGCGGATGCTCGCATGGGTCAACCTGCTGTCGGTCGACGGCCTGGCCAACCAGGCGCTGGTGGGCCTGGGGGTGCTCAGCGCACCACAGGACTGGCTCGCCGGCCGCTCGTCCACCGTCGTGCTCGGCCTGGTGTACGGCTACATCCCATACTTCATCCTGCCGTTGTACGCGGCGCTGGATCGGATCGGCGAGGATCTGCTCGAGGCATCCCGGGACCTGGGCGCCAACCCGTTCTGGACCTTCACACGGGTCACGCTGCCGCTGTCATACCAGGGCATCCTCGCCGGGACGGTGCTCATCATGCTGCCGATGTTCGGGGACTACTACACGCCGAACCTGCTGTCGGGCTCGCCGCGGACGCGCATGATCGGCAACGAGATCGACCAGTTCATCAGCTCCGAAATCGGAGGGACCGAGGGCGCCGCGCTCACCGTGGTGCTGATGGCCTTCGTCGGCCTGCTGATGAGCTACTACCTCATCAGCGTGGCGCGCGAGACCAGGCGGGCGGCCCGATGACCGCCGAGACGCAGGTACGGCCCGCAAGGGAAACGACGACGCGTTCGTCACTGACGCGGCGGATGCGAGGGTGGCTGGCGAACCCCTGGGGTCAGCCGCGCTGGCTCGCGGCGTTCACGGTCGCGTACCTGGTGTGGGCGCTGGCGCCTGTGCTGATCGCGATCCAGTTCTCGTTCAACGCGGGGCGGTCGCGCAGCGCCTGGCAGGGCTTCTCGCTGCGGTGGTATGTGACCGACCCCGCGCTGTCGGTGGTCAACGACCCGTCGCTGCGGGCGGCGCTGAGCCAGAGCCTGAAGATCGCGGTGCTGACCATGCTGATCGCCACCCCGATCGGCGTGGGCCTGGCGATCGGGCTGGCGCGGTGGCTCGGGCGGGGATCGCGGGCTGCCAACACGCTGATGCTGTTCCCGCTGATCACGCCCGAGATCGTGATGGGCGTGGCTCTGTTCCTCGTGTTCACCAACCTGTTCCGCTTCGTCGACCTCGGCACCCCCGCCCAGCTGCTCGGACACGTCACGTTCACGATCAGCTACGTCGTGGTCGTGCTGCGCGGCCGGCTGTTCGCCGTGACCGCCCAGTTCGAGGAGGCTGCGATGGACCTCGGTGCGTCCCGGTGGCAGGCGATGCGGTTGGTGCTGCTGCCGCTGCTGATGCCCGCGATCTACGCCAGCCTCGCACCGGTCTTCGCGATCTCGATCGACGACTTCGTGATCTCGGCGTTCCTGTCCGCCGGCCAGGACTCGATCACGTTGCCCGTGCGCCTGTACAGCAGCACACGCCTGGGGCCAACGCCCGCCCTCAACGCCTTGGCGACGATCCTGCTCGTGATCACGTTGGTCGCCGTGATCGGCGCCGGCCTCGCCCTGCGCCGCAGCCGTCGGCGCTCCGGCGAGCACGGCTCCGCCGTGGAGGACCTGGCCCAGTTCGACATGTGACCGCGGGGTCCACGGTTGCCGCGTGGAAGTGACCGGACCGATACTTCGTGGGCCGGTCACTGGAGGATCGGCTCCGCCGGTGAAGGCTGCTGGCGGGAGGACCCGGCAGACGGAGCCCACGATGGACCACACGGGACGGTGCGAGTGCGGCGGCGTGCGCTACCGCGTGACCGGTCCGATGCGGCCGGTCGTCAACTGCCACTGCGGGCGTTGCCGGCGCATCACCGGCCACTTCATGGCGGCGACGGGCTGCGCCGACGAGCACCTGCAGCTCGAGGTGGACGAGACCCTGCGCTGGTACGAACCGGCGTCCGGGGTCTTCTACGGCTTCTGCGGCACATGCGGCTCAACGTTGTTCTGGCGCTCCGACGGCAACCCCGGCTGGACGTCGATCGCCGCGGGCCCGCTGGACCAGCCGACGGGCCTGCGGACCCAGGCGGCGTGGTGGACGGCCGAGGCGGCCGACTACCACGACCTGGACCAGTCGATCACCCACTACGAGCACGAGTCCGGTCACGTCGGCTTCGATGCCGGTGGCCGCGCTCCGTAACGCTCCGGTAGCGTCACGCCCATACCGTCGGCTCCTCCAGCACGGACGAAGGTGGACAGCGGTGAGCGAACGGGCCGGCGTGGCTGGCGGGCCTCTACCTGGAGCTCGGTGCGACCATCGACTACGACCCCGTTAACCCCCTACGGCTATCGCGAGTACAGCGCGCGTGACCCTCGAGGGTGGTCTGTGGTCGTTCATGCAGCCGCTCGACTGAGCCGGGGGCGATCAGAGGCCCTCGGGCGTGACGGTGCCGGCGGCGGGGCCGCTGCCCGATGCCGCACCGCCGCATCGCATGCCCCGGTGAGCGCGCGACCTCCCGCGCGGTCGGCCAGCACCACAGCCCGTCGTCGGCTGCGACGCCGATCAGCCTCGCGAGCTGCGTCGCCGACCGACTCGCCTCGACCCGCTGCACGAGCGCGCCGAGCACCGCGCGGCCGAAGGCCTCACTACCCGCGGCATGACCGACAGCCGCGCTGGGCTCAGCCGGCCCCACGGTGCAGCGGCTCATGACCGGCCGTCGCCGTCGTCAGGTCCCGTCGTCGTGCGCACCGATCCACGCCAGTGCCTGGCCGAGCGCAGCGTCACGGACGTCGGTCGGGGTCGCGACGGGACCCCGTACCTGCACCGTGACGAGCGCACCGTGCAGCGTGGCGGTGAACACCAACGGTCCCTCGGGCCCAGGCTCGGCACGCCGCATGACACCGGCGCGCGGACGGTCCGCCACCACGCCGCGTCGACCACCATCGACCAGCGCACGACGTCCACAGGATCGGACATCGCCACCGTGGCGCTTGCCGCACGATCGTGTCCCAGCCGGGCGACGACGTGGCAGGCATGCGCGCAGTGTGCCGCGACGTGCATCAGCGGGACGGCGGTCCCTGATGCACGCCCGAGGATCGCCCGGGCAGGTGTCGGCCTTCGATAGCCTCGCGCTGCGCCGCTCTGCAGACGGCGATGACGTCCGCGTTCGCGGAGAGGAACCATGGCCACGCTGCGACCCTTCACGTCACGGGATCTCGAGGCGATCCTCGAGCTTTCGATCCGGGCCTGGGAGCCTGTCTTCCACTCCCTCGAGCAGGTGCTGGGCTCGAAGATCTTGCGTCGCATGCATCCTGATTGGCGAGCCGATCAACGCCGGACGGTCAAGGATGCATGCAGCTCGACGGACGTGTCGGTGTGGGTGGCGGACTCCGACGGTGACGTCGTCGGCTTCGTCGGCACCAGGACCGACGACGAGGCCCGTCTCGGCGAGGTCTACATCGTGGCCGTCGACCCAGCGCATCAGCGCTCCGGTGTCGGGGCGGCGCTGATGGAGTTGGCGCTCGAGCAGCTCGCCTATGCCGGGATGACCGTGGCCATGGTCGAAACGGGCGGAGATCCGGGGCATGCGGCTGCCCGTGACCTCTACGAGCACGTCGGGTTCACGCTCCTGCCGGTCGCGCGCTACTTCAAGGCGCTCTGACAGCGGCACCGACGCGACCACGCCGGAGGCGCGACCTCGAGGGCGGCCGACGTCGCGCCATCGCCGTCGCAGCCGTCGCTGTTGTCGTCATCCGATCCCGGTCCACTTCGGTGTACGCCCTCGAACAACGCTGTCATCCACCGCTGCGACCAGCTGACGCCGTGCGAGCCGTTCCCCGCAGTCCCGTTGCTCTCGGGTCAGCGTGCCTGCAGCGCGTCCATCCCGACTGCGATCGCCAGGATCAGCCGACGGTCCACCGAGCGGTCGGGATCCCCACTCATGTCGATCGTGTAGACGTCCCGCAGCTTGCCGATGTGCCGGCGGTGGGACCCCAGCACGGTTCCGTTCCGTTGGAACGTGAAGTGATACGGGATCGGAAGCCAGTCCGCGACGTCGTCAACGTACGGGACGAATTGGACGGCTCGGCGAAACAAGGCAACCGGCAGGCTCTGCTCCGCCGCCGCAGCGACCTCCACCCCGTTGGCGTCGTACAGTCGGTACGCCGAGCGCAGCAGGCTCGCTCCGAAGACCTTCTGGATCTCTCCGATCTTGCTCCCGTCGGCGGCCGTGACGTCGTAGCGTGCGCGGGGATCGAACCGCTGGCGGGCCTTGATGCGCATGAGCTCGATCGAGCGGCTGTCGTCCGCATAGAAGCGGATGTCTTCTTTGAATGTGAACCGTTTCTGACGGACGAAGCAGAAGGGTGGCCCGGGTTCGTCGCCGCCGCCTTGCGGCAGGGAGAATTCGTACTCGTTGACGACCGGCCGGAACCGCTGGCGCAGGAGGAAGCGGTCGTGCTCGTTCGGGTCGATGAGTGGGGTGCTCATGGAACAGCCTTGACTGACGTGACCTGGAGGCATCGTTCTGCCCGAGACAACGAGTCTCGAACCCCGCATGCCGCTCGCGGATCTCACCGGCCGGCGCGGAAGCGTGCATCAGTCATGTCGCCGGGCCGACTGCGTGGCCGTCGTCGCATGACCGCGGGCCGGTGGCCATCCACAACGGAACCAGACCCCACACGCGCCCAGCGGTGACGTCGTAGTTGTGGAGCAGCTCTGACAGCCACTGTCGAGTGACCCATGTATGCGGTGAGCAACACCAGCAGCGTGACCGTGGACAGCTGATGGGCACGCAATTCGCCGAGGTCGTTGATGGCCGCTTCGCGCAGAAACGCGTTGGCGACACCCATCCTCGCCGGACACAGCCACGCGTCCGCCTCACTCAGCCTTTGACGCTGCCTGCGGTGAGCCCCTCGACCAGCCAGCGCTCGGCGACGAAGAAGAGCAGGATGACCGGAAGCGAGATCACGACGGCGCCCGCCATCAGCACGGTGCGTGGGATCTCCTGGTTGTCGAGCTGCTGCAGTCCCAGCGGCAGCGTCCACAACTCCGGGGACTGGGTGAGGAACAGCAGCGCGTAGAGGAACTCGTTCCAGGCGATCATGAACACGTACAGCGCGACGGCCGCGAGCGCCGGCGCCGCGAGCGGCAGCACGATGCGCCAGATGACCTCCAGGCGCGAGCAGCCGTCGATCAGCGCCGACTCCTCGACCTCCACGGGCACCGTGATGAAGTAGCTGCGCAGCATGTACAGCGCGACCGGGATGGTCTGCGCCAGGTAGACGATGGTCAGGCCGACGAGGGAGTCCCGCAGCCCGATGGCGCTGAACACCACGAACAGCGGGATCGCCATCACGATGGCCGGAAATAGGTAGACGAGCACCATGCCCATGTTGATGGTGCGCTTGCCGAAGAAGCGCAGCCGTGCTGCGGCGTAGGCGGCCAGCGTGCCTGCGCCGACCGTGATGACGACCGTTGCGAGGGCGACGGCCGCACTGTTGCGCAACAGCAGCAGGAAGCCGCGTCCACCCTGGTCGGCGGGCCTGAGCACATCGCGGTACGTCTCGAGGGACGACAGCTCCGCGAACGAGGGGAAGAATTCCGACGGGTTGCGCAGCACCTCGGCGATGTCCTTGAACGACAGCGAGATCATGTACAGCAGCGGAAACGCGGTGATCGCGACGAAGAAGGCGATGCTGCCCCACTTGAGGACGGCGAGGAACCAGTACTCGGCGTTGTGGCGGCGGACCGATCTCACACCGACTCCTCCGCGGGCACGAACCTGAAGTACAGCAGCAGCAGCACGGCGAGGACGATCGCGAGGACGATGGACAGTGCCGACGCCGCACCGATGTCACTACGTCCGAACAGGTACTCGAAGATCTGCACGCTGACGACCTGCGTGCCACCGGCGCCGCCGGTCAGCAGGTAGATCTCGTCGAACGTGTTGAACGTCCAGATGAACCGCAGCAGGAACAGCACGGCGAAGACGCCCCGCAGCTGCGGCAGGGTGATGTAGATGAAGCTCTGCACGGTGGTCGCGCCATCGACCTCCGCGGCTTCGTACAGCTCGGCGGGCAACGCCTGGAGCCGCGCGAGGATGAACAGGAAGGCGAACGGGAAGCTCCGCCATCCTTCGAACAGGATGACCATCGTGAACGCCGCCGGCAGACCGAGCTCCAACCCGAAGACCTCGAGCTCGAAGCTGCGACTGGTCAGGAAGTCGACGCTGCCCGTGTTGAACACCGACTGGATCCACGAGTTCAGGATGCCGAGCTGCGGGTTGAGCATGGTCCGCCAGAGCAGCGCCGCGGCCACGACCGGCACCACGTACGGGAACAGGATCAGCCCGCGCACGAGCGAACGTCCCGGGAAGGCACGCTGCACTACCATCGCGGCCCACAGACCGAGCAGGATGGACACGCTGGTGCCCACCACGGCATAGATCAGCGTCGTCCGCAGCAGCTCCAAGAAGTCGCGGTCACCGACGACCTCTTCGTAGTTGTCGAGCGAGAAGTCGAGCGTCAGCGGACTGAACTCCCGCAGCTCGATCAGCCGCAGCTCGCGGAACGACAAGGCGATGTTCCACAGCACCGGCAGCAGGACGAGCCCCAGCACGATGAGGACGCCCGGAGCGACCAGCGCGAATGCCAACCGTTGCTCGCGCTGGCGCATGGTCGTCTCGCGACCGGCGGGACGGGGTGTGGAGGGAGCGGGGCCGGGTTCGGCCAGCGCCACCTCCGGCGCCGCCCGGACCTCGTCCCGCTCCCCGCTCGGCCGGTCGGCCATCGCTCGCTACTCGACCTCGGAGGCGATCTCCTCCGCAGCTTGCTGCGGTGATAGGCCGCCGTCGATGACCTCCCCGAGGGTCTGGGGGACCGCGAGCGTCTCGTACAAGGTCGACACCTGCTGGCCGCCGCCTTGCCCGATGCCCCAGCGGTCGAAGTTGTTGACGCCCTCCTGCAGCCGGTCGACCACGTCCTCGCCGTAGAACTCGCTCAGCGGCGCCTTGGTGTCGACGCCGGCCTCGAGGTCCTGCCACTCGGTGACGAAGGCCTCCGGGTCGTCCGCCGTCCCCAGCCGCATCGGGAACTTGCCCTCAGGGGCGATGGACAGCCAGTCCACATAGCCGTCGTTGAGCAGGTAGGTGATGAACTCCTTGGCGGACTCGACGTCGGCGTCCGCGCCGATGCCGAAGTACGACACCTGGCCGTACTGCGCCGGCTCGGCACCGCCGCCGCTGAGCGCCCCCACCAGGCCAGAGTTCTCGGCCAAAAATGCGGGGTTGTCCTCACACTCGGGGCACGTCGGTAGGGCGTCGTCGCGCAGTCCGGCCATCTCGTCGAGGATGAACGGCGACCAGATGATCATCGCGGCCTCGCCCGCGAAGTAGGTCGCACGGGTGGTGTCGACGGTCTGCGCGCCGCCAGGGCTGAAGTCGTTGACCAGCGTCGAGTAGAACTCGATCGCCTCGGCGCACTCCGGCGAGTTGAGCGCGACCTCGCCGCTGTCGTCGAGCATCCGGCAGCCGTTCGCCAGCGCGAGTGCCTCGAAGGTCTGCTGCGTGAAGACGTCCGCGGGATCCGTCGCCAACGTGATGCCGGTCATGTTGTTGTCGGGATCGTGCAGCGCCTCCGCCGCGGCGAGGATCCGCTCGAAGGTGTCGGGCGGCTCCAGGCCCGCCTCCTCGAACAGATCGCTGCGGTAGACGAGCAGCTGTCCCCAGCCGTCGGACGGGACCGACACGACCTCGTCGTCGACGGTCGCGAGGTCGAGGGCGGGGGTCGAGAACGTGTCCCGACCGAGCTCCTCCACGAGCTCGTTGGCCGGCGCGGGGTCGATCAGACCCTCCTCGGCCCAGCCGGCGGCGAAGTCGAGCCCGTGGAACACGACGTCGGGTAGATCACCCGACGCGGCGTTGGCGATCATCAGGTTCGCGAGCTCGTCCTCGGCGACGGGGTTGAGCTGGACCTCGATGCCGGACTCCTCGGTGAACGCGGCGATGAGGTCACGCTGGATGGCGACCCGTTCGGGGAGGTCCTCGGTGGTCCAGAACGAGATGGGGCCGCCCCCGCCCCCACCGCCGCCAGCGGCCTCGGAGCCGCCGTCCTCGCCGCCGTCATCGCCGCCGCCACACCCTGCGGCGACGATGATCATGAGTGTGAAGAGCAGCGCAGATGCGCGAAGACGGCCCATCGGTAACTCCCCTTGGCGGGTCAGTCGATCACGGGCTATGCGGATCCTACTGCATCCCCCTGGACGAACAAGATGGCATCGTGTGCCCCTCCGATGGTCCACGCGGCGCATGCCGGCGCACGAACGTGGCGACCTCGGGCAGCACCTCCCGGGGATCGCCGTCGATCCCGCACTCCATGGCGAGCCAGCCGTCGTAGCCGATGTCGTCGAGGGCAGCGAGGATGCCGGCGAAGTCGAGATGGCCCGCACCGGGCTGCAGACGGTTGCTGTCGCCGATCTGCACGTGGGTCAGCAGCGCCCCGGCATCCCTGATGGCCTGCGCCGTGTCGGCCTCCTCGATGTTCATGTGGTAGAGGTCGCCGACGATCTGCACGGCCGCGCTGCCGGTCGCGCGGGCGAGGTCGGCCGCCTGTTCCAGACGGTTGACCATGTGGTCCTCGTAGCGGTTCAGCGGCTCGAGCCACACCACGACACCTTCACGTTCCGCGTGCTCCCCCAGCCGGGTCAAGCCGTCGAGGAGCACCTGACGGTCCTCCGCGGCGGATCTGGGCGGCTCGAACGGCGGCAGTCGACGCGAGAACATGCCCCACGAGGCAGGCGTCATCGCACCGGTGCCGTCGATCTCGCCCATCACCGACAGCAATGACAGCATCTGCTCGACGGCGTCGCGGCGACGGTCGGCATCGAAGTCGCCGATGAAGTGGTCGGTTGCCGGGCAGACCGACGGCATGACCACGCCGGCGCGCCGGGCGGCGCGCAGCTCGGGCAGGCGCTGTCGGAAACGGAAGCCGTCCTCGCCGCGCAGCTCGATGCCGTCGAAGCCGTGTCGGCGGCAGAAGTCCCACCTGGCGATGAGCGTGTCACCCGGGATGTGCTGTTCCTGGCACGCGAGCTTCATTCAGCGCCCCCGTCGTCGAAATCGAGGATCACCTGCAGCACCTCGGGGTCGGCGCTGTCGAGCAGTGCGAACGCCTCATCGGCGCGCTCGATCGGAAGGACGTGGCTGATGAGCGCCTCGGCTTCAAGCTCGCGTCTGCCAAGGAGGTCGATCACAGTGGCTTCGAGCCGATCGCGGGACCAGCGGTGCGCGAGATCGGGACGGATCCCTGAGATCTGCGAGCAGACGATCGCGATGCGGTTGTGGTGGAACTCCTCACCCAGCCGCAGGCCGACGCCCTCGCCCTGCAGGAACCCCGAGCACACGACCCGCGAGTTGTACGCGGTCGCGCGCACCGCCTCGTGCAGGCCGGCGTACGAGCCGGTCAGCTCGATCGACACGTCCGCACCGCGGCCGCCCGTGAGACGTCGAATGCTCGTCGCGGCGTCACCCTCGTTGACGTCGACGCAGTGGTCCGCGCCGAGCTCCGCGGCGAGCGCCAGCCGCCGCGGCACTCGATCGACCACGATCACCCGCCCACCGCTGAGGCGCGCAAGCTGCGCCGCCAGCAGACCGGGTACGCCCGCGCCGAAGACAGCGACGTGCTCACCGAGCTGGATGTCACCGTCGATCACCGCGTTCAGCGCGACGGCGCCGATGCGGGCGAAGACCCCCAGGCGTGCCGGAACACCTTCCGGGAGCAGTCGCTGCGCCATCGCGTCGGCGTCGAGCACCACGGAGCTTCGGTGGCTCCACGCGCCCCACACGACGGTGCCGACGGCCACCACATCGACGTCGGGACCGACCGCGTCGACGCGACCCACCTCCTGGTAGCCCCACGTGTCCAGCGGGTACGTCAGTGGCGGCACCCCGTCGACGAACACGCGGTGTGCGCCGTCCCACCGGCGCTCGAGGTAGGGGTTCGTGCCGCGGTACTGGGTCAGCTCCGTGCCCGCCGAGATCCCCGACAGCGCGGTGCGCACGCGGACCTGCCCCGCCGCGGGCTGCGCATCGGGATACTCCGCGACGGTCACCACGCCAGGCGCATCGAGCCGGACGACGCGGCCCAAGGATCTGCCTTTCGTCGGTGCGGCCCACACGCTACGTGGCCCCTGTTGGGACGGCCAGCGATGTGGCTTCGAGCCCCATGCATGGGCGGCTCGCCGTCGGCTACCGTCACCGCTGACGGTAGCGGGAGGTGGCAGATGAACGGACCCCGATTCACCGACGGACGGGTTCCGGATGCCGGGATCCGACGGTTGTTCACGCTCGAGCACCCCTGGCAACGCTGGCTCGACGTCGAGGGCGCGCTGGCGGCGGCACAGGCCGACGTCGGCATGGTGCCGCACGCGGCGGCAGCGGCGATCGGTGCAGCGGCACATCTCGAACGCTTGGACGTCGATTGCATCCACGGCGAGATCGCCGAGACGAGCCATCCGCTGATGGCCTTGATCGCAAAGCTCGCTCTCGCGCCACGTGATCCGCCTCCCTCGGGCCGCGGACCACGCGTCCCGGGCGACGACCGGTGGGGCGGCCGGAACCTTCGCAGGACTCGGGTCGGACGGGCCCGCGGTGCAGGCGGGCGTGGCGCGCCGCCTCGGCCTCACGCCCATGACCGTGCCCGCCCGCAGCATCGCCGACCCGTTCGCCGAGCACGTCTGCGCGCTCGGGATGCTCGCCTCGACCAGCGGCCGGAGCGCGCGCGACGTCGCCCTGTTGATGACGACGGAGGTCGGCGAGGTCCGGGAGCCGCAACCACCTGCGACCGTCGGCAGCTCGACGATGCCACACAAACGCAACCCACAGCTGTCCCAGGACGTGATCGCGATCGCCGCGCAGATCCGTGCGCTCGTGCCGCTCGCACTCGAGGCGATGCTGCAGAACCACGAGGGCGAGGGCGCGGGCACCGCGATCATGGACGACGTGCTTGCGAGCGCGTGCATCCCCAGCGGCGACACGCTGACCCGGCTCGTCGTCATCCTCGGCGGATTGAAGCTGGACACGGACCGGATGCGTCGCAACCTCGAGAGCACCGACGGCCTCGTCAGCTCGGAGGCGGTGATGCTGGGGTTGGGCAGGTTGATCGGACGGCAGCACGCCCACGACGTCGTGTCCGAGGCCGCCACCGCGGTCAGGCGCGACGGACGCCGTTTCGCCGATGCACTGGGCGCCGACCCCAGATTCGCCCCCCACCTGGACGCCACGGCCATCGCCGCGCTCCCGACCCATTGCACCACACCGGTCGAAGCAGCGAGATCGCGCGCAACGGGGCCGCACTCGCCCGGACGCTGGCGGCACGACTCCGACGTTGACCCGGCAATCCAACAGCACTCGCCAGCTCAAGCTGACGTGTGCTGTGGGACCGCGACCGCGACCACGTGGGTGCGGGTGGACCGCTCGTCACGTCACGCGCGGTTGACCGAGCCTGGTCGCGACGACGAACACCAGCCCTGCGACCGCGACCATGGCGCCGGCGAGGAAGGTACCGGGCCGTCCGAGCCCCGCCGCGACGAAGCCCAGCGCCGCCGGACCAAGCCCGAGCGCCAGATCGAGGAAGGCCGACGTCGTGCCGATCACCGAGCCACGCTCCTGCGGTGTGACGCGCTCGACCGCGAGGGCGAACACCGACGGAGTGAGCAGGGCGATCCCCATACCCAGGACCACCGCGCCGACCATGAGCCCGGTAGGCGCACGCCACGCGCCGGCCACCGCGAGCCCGATCGCGGACAACGCCAGCGCGAGACGCGTCGCGCGCGCTGCGCCGAGCACGTCGGGGATGCGGGCGCCGACGCTGCGGATCGCGACGACGACGCCGGCGAAGACCAGCAGGACCAGTCGTGACCCGCTCATTCCCAGGTCGAGCGCATACAGCGGCACGAAGGCCAGGAAGCCGGCCATCCCGAGGATGCTCGCGAGGAGCACCACGCCCGGCACGATGCCCGCGGGATGCACGAGGCGGTGCCGACCCGCCGGTCCGGCCTCGTCCGGGGACGGAGAGGGCGAGCCTGTCTCCGGGGTCGAGAGCACCACGGCGAGGGCGACGAACCCGGCGCCGGCGGCGAGCAGCCACGCTCCCGTGTAGCCGAGCCGCTCGATCGCGAGCTCGCCGAGCAGCGGCCCCGTGCCGATGCCGATGTACAGCGACAACGATGCCAGGCTCATCGCCTCACCGCGGCGTTGCGGCGGCGCCATGTCGGTGAACGCGGTGACCATGCCCACGAAGAAGAACGCCTCGCCCGCACCGGTGAGCAGGCGCAGCCCCGCGAGCGTCGCCGGATCGGAGCTGAGGCCGTAGCCGAGGACCGAGACGGCGAACAGACTGGCCCCGATGAGCATGAGCGGCTTGCGGCCCCGCCGGTCGCCGAGGCCGCCCACCCATGGGCGCAGGAAGAACGCCGACACGCTGAACGCGCCGACGACCATGCCGACCGCGATGTTGCCGGCGCCGAGCGGGCCCGCGACGAAGCGCGGCACCGCCGCGATGAGGATCCCGTCGCCGGTGAAGTAGGCGAGCGCGGCGACCGCGACCGCGACGAACCGTGGCGTCACGAGGGCAGTCGTCGCTGGTGGATCCGTCGGCCGCCCGAGCAGTGTCTGGGTCATTGCCTTCTCCTCGACTCGTCGTGTGAGCTCAGCGTGCATCTCGACGGCCGGGGACAGCATCGGTAGACCTGCCCACTCCGCTGATGGTCGAGGACGCCGACGTCTGCGATCCTGACCACGGTCGAGGTGAAGGATCCGTGGTGTCCGAGGATGTGCGGCTGGCCGACCTCCTCGCCGCGCTGTCGATCGTGACCGACCTCGGCATGGGTCAGGAGCCGGAGAAGGCGGTGCGGGCATGCCTCATCGCCACGCACCTAGGTCGCGCCATGGACCTGCCCGAACGCGACGTGCAGGACGTGTACTACTGCACGCTCATGCAGCACCTCGGCTGCACGGCGCCCGCACACGAGATGACCTACCTGTTCGGGGACGACCTCACCGTCCTGCCCCGGGCCGAACGCACCGATGAGCGCAACCCGCGTGAGGCCCTGGCGCTCATGGCGCAGGTGGGCAGGGATACGGGTGCGCGGCGGATCGGTCACGTCGCCCGCATGATCAGGGCGGGTCGCAAGGGCAACGTGCAGATCCTCCGATCGGTCTGTGAGGTGGGCGCACGCCTGGCGGAGCGCCTCGGACTCAGCGCGGCCGTCCGGCAGGGCCTGTCCCACGCCGTCGAGACGTGGGATGGCAGACACGGCGCCTACGGGCTCTCTGGGGACGACATCGCGCTGGCGGCACGGTTCAGCACGGTAGCGACCCAGGCGGTGATCTTCGACCGGCTCGGTGGTCCCGACGCCGCAGTGGAGATGGCACGGCAGCGGGCCGGCGCCTGGTTCGATCCGGCGGTGGCCGACACGTTCGTCCGCGTCGGCGCGGACATCCTGGACTCCCTCGCCGCGGCAGACGTGTGGGTCGCGGTGACCGCCAGGGAACCGGAGCCGGTCCGCCGCCTGCCCGCAGCACGCCTGGACGAGGTGGCCGGAGCGTTCGCTGACATGGTGGACCTCAAGACCCCGTTCACACTCGGCCACTCGACGGGCGTGGCGGAGCTTGCGAGCAGCACGGCGAAGCAGGTGGGGCTCGGCGTGGACGACGTGGAACGTGTTCGGCGGGCGGCACTCCTGCACGACCTCGGGCGGGTGGCCGTTCCGACCGCCGTGTGGGAGAAGCCGGGCCCGCTCACCACGAGTCAGTGGGAACGGGTCCGGCTCCACCCCTACCACAGCGAGCGGATCCTGGCCCGCTCGCCCGTGCTCGAACCCCTCGCCCGCATCGCGGGGCGTCACCACGAGCGACAGGACGGCTCGGGTTACCACCGCGGCGCTGCGGGGACAGAGATCCCGGTGGAGGCACGCCTGCTGGCCGTGGCGGACGCCTTCCAGGCGATGACCCAGTCACGTCCGCACCGTCGGGCGGTGACGACTGAGGAGGCGGCGAGGGCGATCGAGTCGTCCGCGGCGGCCGGCGAGTTCGACCTCGAGTGCGCCCGCGCGGTCGTCGCCGCGGCCGGCGAGCGCCCCTCACGAACCCGCTGGCCGGAAGGGCTGTCCGATCGCGAGGTCGAGGTGCTGCGCCTCGTCGCCGGTGGCCTGTCGAACCGTGAGGTGGCGGGCGAGCTGCACATCTCACGGCGCACGGCCGAGCACCACGTGCAGCACATCTACGCCAAGATCGGCGTCTCCACCCGAGCGGCCGCCGCCCTGTTCGCCATGGAGCACGGACTCCTGCGGTGAAGCCTCGCCCGCGGCGCGAGCTCCTGCGTTCTCGGACGCAACAGCTACCGGCGGATTGAGAGGCCTTCGGGTGAACCGTTCGCTGGGATTCCCCTCCTGAATCGATGAGTCCAGCGGCCTGGTCGCTCATGACAGATGCAGAGCACCGACGATGAGGCGAGGAGTACCACGGTGACGACCAATTGGACGACCCAGGCGACGGGCACCGGCGAGTACGCCGACGTCAACGGCCCGTGCAGCAGGATCATCGGGCGCCCGGCGCCGTGGATGCTCATCGTCGCCGCCGATGCCGACATGGCACCGCCAGGGCCACTACGTCGAGGTCTTCAAGCTGCTCGACGGTGGCCTGCGCGACGGCGGCTGGATGGGCGAGAACCGGCCGAAGGGCGGACACGCGCTCGCGATCCTGCCCGGCCAGACGCACTACGACATTTCAGCTCGCCGCTCTTCGCTGCGACCACGTTCGCCTTCCTCGACGGATAGCAGACCAGGGCGGTCGGGCCTCGCCCTAGCTCCGGCGGGGTCCCGTCACGGCGATGATGAGGCCGACCACGGTCGTGGCCGGCCCGATCACGGCCCAGATGGTCGCGCCCGTCATGAAGCTGCCGCCGATCACGCCGAGTCCCTGCAGCGTCCAGACGACACCGACCACCGCAAGCGCAGCGCCGAGCACGATCCGTCCGGTGGCCATGGCGCCTCTCTGGAGCAGGTGGCACGCAGCCTACCGGGCTCGCGCGTCAGTCCGGTTTGCGGCCACAGTGGCAATGCACCGCTACCGGCCGCAGCCGCCGAGCGCGCATACCAGCCGTCCTCACCGACCGCATGTCATTCGAGCGAACGATCGTGTGACGATCTCGCCTGCCGGCTCGTACGCACCGATCACGACGCCGGTTGTGGAGACCGTGCTGGCGACGAGCTTCGACCCGGGAGGGGATGCTGCCCTCCGAGAAGCAGGCTTGCCAGACCCGATGACGAGGGGGAACACCCACAGGCGGTACTGGCAGACCCGTCTCCCATTCAGAGTGGGTGGGCTCCGCATCCTGGGGGTACCCAAGGGGTCCCGTGAGATCCGCATGACCCGAAACCAATGTCGCCGGGACGGATCTTGCCGGTTGAACATGCATGCCCGCTGTCACGCGCGGGGGCGGAGTCAGCGACAGCGTGTCGCGGAGGCGGTGACCACACACCCTTCAACCATTCGAGCAGTCAGTTCAGCCTAGGAACAGCCGAACGACACGGCTCGTACAGGCGGTATCGATCTCGATTGCAGCGGGGGTCGTATCGCGTGGCCAGGAGGTCGCTCTGGTTGCACACTTGAAGGCCGCATGGTGCGACCTTCTCCGGCCCCCAGGGGCTGCACGAGGAGCAATCACATGAACACCAGCCAAGTCCATGAGGTACGCGAGGTCGACGACGGCTCGCAGGTCGATTCGCGCACTCCTCCACGAGCATCGTCAGCGTCATCCACGACCGGGCTCGCCCTCCGTCGGGTGACGATCGGCGTGCTGGCACTGCTGCTGATCGCTGTTGTCACCGTCGTCGTCACCTGGGTGGCCTCGAACACAGCGGTCGAACCGCGAGCGACGGAGGACTCGCAGCTGCTCGACCGCAGCCTCCGCGCCCGCGACACGGTCGCCGCGACCACCCAGCAGGACACACTGCACGACCGCAGCCTCCGCGCCCGCGACAGCTGAGCAGCGGCGCACGCCCCGCAGGTTCGACCTGCGGGGCGTGGTGCGGAGTACATCGAGACGGGCATCCTGCTCTTGTCGTCGGACTGCTCGCACTCGCCGTTCCGGTCCACCGCATCGGTCAACAGGGCTGAAGCGATCCTTTCGATCGCCCCCGTACGCACGGGCTCGGAGCCTCGGTGTCGGACTCACGTCACATCAGACAGATCAACGGCCGCACGACGCTCCATGTCGTCGAGCGTGACCCTCCCCGGATGGAACGTCAGCGCGCATCGGTCGACCTACCATCCGATGCGAGGATGAGTGACCGGACCGGCACCGACCGCACCGATCGCGTACGTGGACGCGCCCGTCAGGAGGAACCGGCATGGAACTGGGCCCACAACTCGAGCAGGCACTGCGGGAGCTCATTGCGGCGTGGGACGACGCGAGCCGGGCGCCGCGTGACAACCAGCTGCGGCGACGGGCGCTCGAGCGGACAGCGACGTTCGCTGAGGCCCCGACGGGACCTGCCCGACGAGGCCCGGTGACCATCATGGGGAGACGGCGGCCGCGGTCTCCGTCTCGGTCTGGGTGCGTTCGACGGGCAGCGCGCGGAGAGCATCGGCAGGCAGGAGGACGCGCACGTCGGTGACGTTCGGCCACAGCTCCTCATGTCCCTGGTTGGGCACCAGCACCTGCACCTGGCGCCCGCCGGGCAGGCGCACCAGCACCTGGGTCACCGCACCCTGGAACACCGACCGGTGCACGACTCCGCGAAGGCTGTTCTCGCGCGTCGCGGCGCCATCATGCGCTTCGAGCGTGACGCGCTCCGGGCGGATGGCCAGCTTGACGGGACCCTTGAGATCATGCCCGGCCGCCGACGCCCGCAGCTCCAGATCACCGACGCGGACACGGGACCGTCCGTCCTGGTCGGCACCCAACGCCTCGGCGTCCAGCAGGTTCGCCGCACCGAGGAAGTCGGCGACGAACGCGTGCTCTGGTGACTCGTAGACGTCGCGGGGCGTGCCGATCTGCCGGATGCTCCCCTGGTCCATCACGGCCAGGCGATCCGACATCGTCAGCGCCTCCTCCTGATCGTGGGTGACGTAAAGGAACGTGATGCCGACCCGCTCCTGCAGGGCCTTCAGCTCGACCTGCAGCAGCTTGCGCAGCTTGGCGTCGAGCGCGCCCAGCGGCTCGTCGAGGAGCAGGACCGACGGGTTGAGCACGAGCGCCCGGGCCAGCGCGACCCGCTGCTGCTGACCGCCGGACAGCTGCGCGGGCATCCGCCAGCCGAGGTCGCCGAGCTGGACGAGGTCGAGGGCCTCGCCGATGCGGCGTCGACGCTCGTCGTTTCCTGCGTCGGTGAACCGCAGCCCGAACCCGACGTTGTCATTGACCGACAGGTGCGGGAACAGCGCGTAGTGCTGGAACACCGTGTTGACCGGCCGCCGGTGGGGCGGGGTCGTCGACATGTCCACCTCCCCGACGCGGATCGCTCCTCCGTCGGGACGCTCGAACCCGGCGATCAACCGGAGGGTCGTCGTCTTGCCACAGCCCGAAGGCCCGAGCAGCGAGAAGAACTCGCCTGCGGCGATGTCGAGGTCGATGCCGTCGACCGCGACCACGCTGCGGAACCGCTTGACCAGTCCCTCCAGATGGACGCGTGCGGCAGGCATCGGCGGCTATCCCCGTAGCGCGGCCGCAAAGGCGGCGAAGTTGCACAGGAACCGGTCCGCGTCATCGTGGGAGTGCTGCACCGAAAGCGTCCACTGCTCGTCCTTGCCCCACGGCGGCAGGAACACACCGTTGTTGATCTGGAACAGCCAGTGCAGATGCGACAGCTGGTCGTCGATGCGCATGAAGTCACGATAGGTGCGGACCCGCTCCGAAGCGAACGTGATCGAGCCCTTGGCCCCGAAGCCCAGCGGGTAGGCGGGCAGGCCGTAGCGGTCGATCGTCGCCTGCGCCCCCTCGACCAACTGGTCGCGCAGGCTGTTGAGGTGCCGGTATGCCTCGGGTGTGGTCACCTCCGTCAGCATCGCCCGGGTCGAGGCCATCGTCAGCGGATTGCCGTTGAACGTCCCGACCTGCTCGTAGCGGCCGTCAGCGACGAAGGCCATGACTTCGGCGGTCCCGCCGATCGCGCCGCACGGCACACCACCGCCCATCGCCTTCGCGAGCGTGACGATGTCCGGTGTGACCCCGGACAGCTCCGTGACCCCACCGGCGGCGGTGGTCACCCCGGTCTTGACCTCGTCGAACGTCAGCAGCGCGTCGTGGGCGTGGACCACGTCCTTCAGGCCGGCCAGGTAGCCGTCATCGGGCGGGATGATGCCCGCGTTCATCATGATCGGCTCGACGATCATCCCTGCGATCTCGCCGGGGTGCTCGGCGAAGCCCCGCTCGACCGCGTCGAGATCGTTGAAGCCGACGATCGTGGTGAGCTCGGTCAACGCCGCGGGGATGCCGGTCCCCGCCGGTGCGCTGGTGGGCCGGGTGGCCGGACCGATCTCGTCGATCTCGTTGGCGACTGACACCATGACCGAGTCGTGGTGGCCGTGGTAGCAGCCCTCGACCTTCAGGATGCGGTCGCGGCCCGTGATGGCCCGCATCAGGTGGACCGCATCCATGGTCGCCTCGGTGCCCGAGTTGCCGAACCGCCACAGGGGCAGCCCCCACCGCCGCGCCAGCTCGGTCCCGACGGCGATCGCGTCGGGCGTCGGCTGGGCGAAGTGGGTGGCACGCGGGACGCGGCCGGTGATCGCCTCGACGATCGCTGGGTGGCCGTGCCCGGCAACGCCGACCCCGTAGCCGCCGTGCATGTCGACGTAGGTCCGGCCGTCGGCGTCGGTCATCGTCGAGCCGTCGCCGTGAGACAGCCAGATCATCTGTGGACGCGCGATCTGCCAGCTCGATGTCCCGCCGCCGGCAAGTACCGTTCGCGCTCTGGCCAGGAGCTCCGCCGACCGCGCCTGGCCGTCCAGGAAGATCCGTTCCTGCTCAGCGATCAACGTACTGATCGCTGCCTGTTCCGCGGTCGTCAGCGGCTCTGTCAACATCAGATCGGCTCCAACTTTGAACGGCCGTTCGATACGATACCCAGCGATGGCTCCGCATGGCAATGCCCGCACCACCGGCGGACCGGCACGGCGGGGCCGGCCGTCCCGCGGTGGCCTGCTCGCACTGGTGCTCGGCTACGCGGTCTACGGCGCGTTCTGGGGTGCGTGGGCGGTCGTGCTCGTCGAGTACCTGGACGTTCGCGACCTCACCCTCGCGGCAGTCGGCGGACTGTTCTCCGTGACGTCGGTCACCGCGATCGCGACGATGACGTTCGGCGGGAACCTGGCGGTCCGGTTGCCGCGCGCACCGGCTCTCGCGGCCGCGTTCGTGTTGGCGGGCGGCGCGAGCCTGGTCGTCGGCGTCACCACCGGTGTGTGGCTGGTGCCGGCCTTCGCGCTGCTCGGCGTCGGCATCGGCATGGTCGACGTGCTGGTCAACCTGGCCGGCGCGGAGATCGAGACCGCGACCGACCGCCCGGTGCTGCAACTCGTCCACGCCGGCTACGGTGCCGGCGGTGCGGCCGGAGCCCTGCTGGCAGCGCTCGCGACCACCGCTGGCTGGCGACCGGCGACGGTTCTCGCGACCGTCGGTGCCGGCCACATGCTCGCAGCCGCGATCATGGCCGCCCTGGTCCCCGATGTCCCCGCGTCCACCGAGGCTGCCCGTCCCTCGGGCCTCGCGCTCCGGGTGCTCCGCAAGCGTCCGGACCTGCAGATCGCCGCCGTGGTCGTGCTGTGCGCGTTCTTCGTCGAGGGCTCGATGGACGCATGGTCGGTGCTGTTCGTGCGGACGACCCTGCGGGGGCCGGTGCTCGGCGCGGCCGTGGCGTTCGCCTCGTTCGCGCTGGCGATCACGGCCGGTCGGCTGTTCGCCGCCCGGGTGCTGTTCCGGCTCGGCCGGCACCGGACGCTGCTGGTGTCAGGCGGCGGGTCGCTGGTGTCGGGCGCCGTCGTCGTGGGTGCTCCGACGGCCACCGTGGCCGGCGTCGCGTTCCTGGTCCTGGGCTTCTTCCTGTCTGTGGCGGCACCGGCGGCGTTCGGCATGGTCGGCGGCGATGCCGACGCGGGCCACGCGGTCGCGGCCGTGACGACGATCGGCTACGGCGGCTTCGTCGTCGGCCCGCCGCTGATGGGCTGGCTGGGCGACAGCTTCGGCCTGCGCATCGCCCTGCTCGCCCTCGTGGTCACCCCGGCGTGCATGCTCGCCGCGACCGTTGCCGGCGGGCGACGCGCACGTCAGGCGGCCGACGCGTCGGCGAGCACAGCGACGGACGTGCCGGCGAGGTAGGCGTTGGCGACCTGTTGGACGAACCGGTGCACTGAGCCCTCGTCCCCGCTGAAGGGCCCCTGCCTGTAGCCGAGGCCCGCGACACCGCGCTGCACGCCTTCACATGCCGCCCAGTCCTGCTGGTTGGTGATGTCCCAGAAGTCGACGGCGTACGAGGGATCGAAGTGGGGAAGGTCGAACGCCTCCGGGGGGAACAGCCAGCTGCAGGCCACCGCCGTGCGGTCCGGCGCCACCGGCCGAAGGAGGTGGGTCATGACGTAATCGGGGTGCACCGACAGCAACAGGTTCGGGAACACGCTGAGGTACCAGACGGTCGTGAGCAGGTCCGCGTCGAGCCCGGGGATCACGACGCCGCCGCTGCGCCCGTCCAGCGCCATGGTCTCGGCGCCGTCGAGCAGTTCCATGGTGCCGCCGCGCCACGCTCCGCAGGGGAGCATGTCGGTGACGCTGCGGGGCGAGCTGACCCGGCACAGCTCCGGCTGGATCTCATCGCAGTGGTAGCACTCGTGGTAGTTCTCGACCAGCAGCTTCCAGTTGGCCGCGACCTCGTAGTCGTGGGTCACGGCCGCGCGGACGCGCTCGAGGCGGTAGGGCTCGAGGATCGCGTCGAGGCCGTCGATCCAGCTCGCGAACGCCGGTGGATCGGGCGTCGCCGCCACGAACATCCACCCGCGCCACTCCGTGACGTCCAGCCCGACGAGGCCGTGCGACGGGTCGGTGCGGTCGAACCCGGGCGTCTCCCGCAGCCGTGGCCCGCCACGGAACCGCCCGTCCAGCGCATAGGTCCACGCGTGGTACGGGCACTGCAGCGTCATGCCGGAGCTGTCACCGAGTGCCACGACCTCGTGCCCCCGGTGGCGGCAGACGTTCGACAGCGCGTGCAGCACGCCGTCACCGTCGCGTGTCAGCAGGACCGGTTCGGCACCGACCGTCAGCGCGCGGCGATCGCCCACCCGCGCCAGCTCGTCGCTGCGGCCGACGCACACCCAGGACTGCGGCAGCAGGACCCGTTGCTCCCACAAGAACACCTCGTCGTCACGGTACGCGGCCCCCGGCAACGTGAGCGCCTGCTCGTGGGCGGCAGCACTGCGGGCGAGATCGGTCGGGTCCAGCACGGGCGCGGCCACCGGGACACCTCCTGACGAGACCTTCATCCTCGCAGCGGCTGAATGGCCGTTCAAGCCTGGTGCACGACCCTGCCGTCGACCATCGTCAGCACGACCCGCAGGTCCGCGGGCGCACGGGCGTGGAGCCCGAACAGCGGCCCGTCGAGCACGGCAAGGTCGGCGGCCATCCCGGGCGCGACCGCCCCCGTCGTGCGCTCGAGGTCCTGCACCCTCGCGCTGCCCCGGGTCGCCGCATGCAGCGCGGCGTCCAGGCTGATGCGCTGCTCGGGCAGGAACGGCGGCTGCGCCCGGTGCTCCGGGTCGATGCGGTCGACCGCCACCTCGATCCCCCACAAGGGGTCGGCCGTGGACACCGGCCAGTCGCTGCCGAACGCCAGCGTGGCCCCATGCGCCAGCAGGCTCGCCCAGGGGTACTGCAGGTCCGCCCGGGCGGGGCCCAGCACCGGCAGCGTCAGGTCGGTCATCTGTGGCTCGAGCTGCGCCCAGTACGGCTGGGCGTTGGCGATGACGCCGAGCTGCGCGAACCGCGGCAGGTCATCGGGCTGGACGACCTGCAGGTGCGCGACGGTGTGTCGTGCGCAGGTGCCGCCGGCCCGGCGAGCAGCTGCGAAGGCGTCGAGGGCATCGCGGACCGCCGCATCCCCGATCGCGTGCACGTGGACCTGGAAGGCGAGCGCGTCGAGGCGGGTCACCGCCTCGCACAGCAGCGCGGGGTCGACGTAGCGCAGGCCGCTGTTCGTCGTCGGCCTGCCGTCGAGATCCAGGTACGGATCGAGCATGGCGGCCGTGCCGTTCTCGATCACACCGTCCTGCATGATCTTGACCGTCGACGCCAACAGCCGGTCGCCGTGCGTGGCGTCGCGCTGCGCCACCAGGTCGTCGATCTGCTCCAGCCCGCGCTCGCGGTCCCACCACAGGGCGGCTGTGACCTTGGCGGTCAGCTCGCCGGCGTCGGACAGGGTCTGGTAGGCCCGCAGGTCGTCGGTCGTCACCCACGCGTCGCTCCACGCGGTGATGCCCAGCGCGTGCAGGTGGGCCTGCCCCGCCCGCAGGCCCGCAGCAAAGCGTTCGGGCCCGGCCAGGGGCAGATGCCGTCGGACCAGCTCCATCGCCCCCTCGTGCAGGGTCCCGGCCGGCGTCCCGCCGGGGTCACGCTCGATCCGGCCGTCGACCGGGTCACTCGTGGCCGCCGTCACCCCCGCCGCCTCCAACGCCCGCGTGTTGACCCAGGCACCGTGTCCGTCGGTGTGACCAGGAACACCGGCCGGTCGGGGACGACGGCATCGAGGTCCTCGCGCAGGGGCATGCCACCGGGGAAGTCGGGCATGTGCCAGCCTCCGCCCACGATCCAGGGCTCGTCGGGATTGGCCAGCGCGTAGGCCGAGACCGCCTCGATGCAGGCCCGGCGCCCGTCCGCCTCGGTCAGGTCGCACCCGAGCCGGCGCATGCCGCCGTGGATGGGATGGCAGTGCGCGTCCTGGAATCCGGGCACGATCGTGTGGCCGTCGAAGTCCATCACATCGGACGCAGATGTGCGCGCAGCTGGTGGTTCGCTGGTCACGGCCACGAGGCGGCCGCGGTCGACCACCACGGTGCCCGCATTGATCACCGGGCCCGCTCCGGTCCAGATCGAGGCCCCGGTCAGCAGCATGGGCGGATGCTACGGCACTGCGCAATGCTTGTCCTACCCGCTGGCGTTCGCGTCAAGGCCTCGGCGCTGGCGTCAAGAACGGCTCGACCGTCGTGTCCGATGTCCGCTCCGCTCGTCGGCACCGCCGAGCCGGGGCTTGTGAGGCTCCTCATCACGCCCGTGAGGTTCCTGCCGCTGCCGCAGGTCGCCCGCTTCGCCCGGGCAGCGTTCGTGCTCGGGGCGGCCGTCGTGGGCGCGGTGTCGACCTGGCTGTTCGGCACATTCGCGTCGGAGCCCCACTTCCCGAGCATCCCGGCGTGGGTCGAGCATCCGGAGCCGTGGCCGATCACCGGGCGCAAGCTGGCCGGCAACCTGGTGCTCGCCGGCGTGGTCGGCGGGCCGGTGATGATCCTCGTGCGCCAGAGCGCCGGCCCGCGCGCGCGGCATTGGTGCGGGCCGTGCTCCGGGCGCTGACCGTGTCGCGGCGGAGGTCAGACCGCGCGCTGCCAACCGACTGTGGCGCGACCGGGTGGAGATGGTCTTCACCGAGCTGCGAGCTGCGTACCTTCGTCACCCGAACGCGGCGACGCTGGTACAGACCGCGACCTCCGCGTCGCCTGCGTTGCTCGACCCCATTGAGGCGACGCTCGAGGCACTGGCGGACGCCGGACTGCCGACCGGCACGGCGCTGTCGGCGTGGACGGCGCTGGTCGCGTTCACCAACGGCCACGCGGGCTACCAGATCCATGGGCATCTCCTTGGCGGGACACGGGACGCCCTGGCGATCGATGACGACCGTTTCCCCCACGTCGCACGCGCGATCGCCGGCGACTTCGGCTGGGATCACGCGTTCAGGAAGGGCTCGGGGGGCTCATCGACGCGATCCAGCACGCCGCCACGCTCCGGCGCGAGCCGTCGCTGCCGACGGGCGTGCGCGAACGAACGTCGAGCCGCGGTCCGACGCCGTGACGCATCCGTCCTACGCCTGCGAGTGCCGACGCTGCGGTACGTCTTCGGTGCAGATCAACCCACCGGAGGCCGTCAAGGCCCCGTG
>DATHVN010000065.1 GCA_035461305.1 Euzebyales bacterium
GAGAACCTCGTCGGCTACGCCAAGACCGACCTGGTGATCGCCTCGTGCGACGACTGGACGTCGCTGACCCAGGCCAACATCAGCGCGCGCGAGTGGTGCGTGGAGATCAACGGCAAGACGCATTCTGAGATCAGCGCGGTGCCCGCTGACCGGCTCGCTGAGGAGGTCAAGGTGCTGCGCCCGTTGCCGAGCCCGCGCGCGGCGATCCGCCGCGGGGAGTCCCGCAAGGTCGACCGGCTCGCCACGGTCCGGTTCGGCTCGGCCCGCTACTCGGTGCCCACCCGGCTGGTCGGCGCGCAGGTGGGGGTGTCGGTCGCCGCCGATCAGGTCCTGATCGACCACGACGAACGGCGCGTCGCCGAGCACCCGCTGATCGCCCCCGGTGAGGTCAGCATCATCGATGAGCACTACGGCGGTGCCCGCGGGACACCCCGGCGGGCGGTGCGGCCGCGCACAGCGACCGAGAAGGCGTTCCTCGCGCTGGGGCCGGTCGCGGAGGCGTTTCTGCGCGCCGCGGCGGCGGCCGGCCAGTCACGGCTGCCTGCCCACCTCGCCGAGATCGCCGCGCTCGAGACCGCCCACGGCCGCGACGTCCTCGTTGCCGCGCTCGAGCGGGCGTTGACGTTCCGCCGGTTCGCCGCCGAAGACGTCCGGTCGGTCCTCGCCGCCGGCCCCGACGCCCCGACCACCGCAGCGGCCGGCGCACCGTTAGACGCCGATCTGCCGACGGTGACCGGCCGCAGCCTGGACGCCTACGCCCTCGACCGGCTCGGCGCCGGGCAGGTGACCAAGTGACCGCCGCACCCGCCGCGCTGTCCACCGACCTCGAAGCTGGCCTCAAGCGGCTCAAGCTCGCCACGGTGCGCCGCATCGCGCCGGACATCCTGCAGACCGCCAAGACCCAACGCTGGAAACCCGAAGAGGTCCTGCGCACTCTCGTCGAAGCCGAGATCGCCGCCCGCGACGAGGCCAACCGGCGCGGCCGCCACCGCCAGGCCGGCTTCCCCGTCGTCAAGACCTTCGACGGCTTCGACGTCGCCGCGTCCTCGGTGCCCCAGGCCACCGTGGACTACCTCGCGGGACTCGAGTGGGTCCGCGCGCCAGAGAACCTGTGCCTGGTCGGCCCCGCCGGCACCGGCAAAACCCACCTGCTGCTGGCCGCCGGGCATGCCGCGGTCGAGGCCGGCCACCGCGTGCGCTACCTGTCAGCCGCCGAGCTGGTCGAGACGCTGTACCGCGGGCTGGCCGACAACAGCGTCGGCCGCAGCATCGACACGCTACTGCGCAACGACGTGATCCTGGTCGACGAGGTCGGCTTCGCCCCGCTGGACGCCACCGGCACCCAACTGCTGTTCCGCTCGTCGCCGCCGCCTACGAACGCCGCGCCCTGGGCGTAGCGTCACACTGGGCGTTCAACGACTGGGGCCGGTTCCTACCCGAGCACACCACCGCCACCTCACTACTCGACCGACTGCTGCACCACGCCGTCGTGATCGTCACTGACGGCGACTCCTACCGGATGCGCACCCGAGGAGGTGGCCCCACAGCCTGAACCCACCCCGCCCGCTGGGGAATTTCACCTGGCCACCAGTGGGGAACTTCACTTGGCCATTGATGCCATGTAGGGACGGGACCTCCGCTCCCCGTGAGCCGCCGGGTTGGCGACACTCGGTGGTGTTCACCAGCCATCGATGTGAGGAGGGAGATCCCGATGGCTTCAGAGTATGTCTCGATTGATCTGCACCGGCGACGGTCGGTGATTGTCCGTCAGACCCCGGATGGGGAGGTGGTCGACACCGTCCGGATCGACAACGACCCGGTCGCGCTGGCGCACGAGGTCGCCAAGGCTGGCGATGACCCCGAGGTCGTGTTGGAAGCGACGTATGGGTGGTACTGGGCGGTCGACGTGCTCGAAGCGTGCGGCGCGAGCGTGCATCTCGCGCACCCACTGGGCGTGAAGGCGTTCGCGTACCGGCGCGTGAAGAACGATGTGCGTGACGCGACCGATTTGGCGGATCTGCTGCGCATGGGTCGACTGCCCGAGGCGTGGATCGCGCCGCCGTATCTGCGGCAGCTGCGCGAGCTCGTCAGATATCGCGCGAAGCTGGTCGCTCTCCGCTCCGGGCTGAAGGCCCAGGTCCACGCGGTGCTGGCCAAGAAAGGCGTCGCGGTGCCCATGTCGGATCTGTTCGGCACGCAGGGGATGGCGCTGTTGCGCGAGGCCCGGTTGGGCACGTGTTATCGCATGCGCGTGGACTCGCTGCTGGAGCTGATCGACGCGTTCGACGGCGAGGTCACCTGGCTTGACCAGCGCGATCGCCGCGCGGCTGCGCCACCATCCCGGGTACACCGCGATCCAACAGATCCCGGCGTCGGCGCGACGTTCGCGGCGCTGTTCGTCGTCGAGATCGGCGACGTCGCCCGCTTCGCGCGTCCCGCCCAGTTGTGCTCGTGGGCGGGGCTCACGCCCAAGCATCACGAATCCGACACCACCGTCGTGCGCGGGCACGTCCCCAAGCAGGGGTCGCGGCTGGTGCGCTGGGCCGCCGTGGAGGCCGTCCACAAGCTGCCGTACGACCGCAAGCTGCGCGCCGACCGTGACCGCATCGCCGCCCGCCGCGGTCGGGCGGTCGGCAAGGTCGCCGCGGCCCGCAAGCTGCTCACGCTGGTGTTGTACGGGTTGCGCGATGGCCACGTCCCGCTGCCTGCAGCAGCCTGCGGCATGACCGTTGGCTCGGTCAGTGACCGCGGACGCGCGCTCGTGGTTTGTCATGACCCCCGACGTCGGTCGGCGCGGTCGTCCGCTTGATTGAGCCCGCCCGCGGTTGCGTTGCGCATCAGCTCCATGCCACCCGGCACCGGCGTGGCGAAGGGATGACTGGCACCCGAGCCCGGGACCGCCCTGCATCTACTGGCGCATCACCAGCTTGGAGCTGAACCTCCCCCGATCCCCCGCAAGGAGACCCCCACCGGCTTCGTCGTCGACAACATCATCGCGCCGTCCACGACC
>DATHVN010000066.1 GCA_035461305.1 Euzebyales bacterium
GGTCGGACGTGTACGCGTCACCGCGATGGCGGATCGCCACGACCCGCACCGCCGATTCGTCGCGGAGCTGGTAGATGATGCGGTACACGCCGACGCGGTAGGACCGCAGACCGGTCAGCCGACCCCGCAGCGGATGCCCGACCATCGGGTCGCGCTCGAGCTCGCCGAGCGCGTCGAGCACGGCCTCTGCCACCAGGTGGTCCAGCTCCTTGTGCGCAGCGCTGGCCACTCGCGCCACGACGACCCGCGCCATCTACGACGCGGAGCGGCGCGCGAGATCCTTACGGACCTGGTCGAGCGTGACCACGTCGCCGGAAGCAATGTCGTCCAGCCCCCGACGGATCGCCTCGAGCGTGTCCTCGTCGGACAGGATGTCCGCGGTCTCCTCGAGCGCCTCGTACTCGTCGACGGGCACCAGCACCGCCGACGGCCGCCCGTGACGGGTGATCGTCACATGCTCCCGGCGATGCGCGACCTCGTCCAGCAGTTCAGCAAGTCGCGCCCGCAGCTCCCGAACCGGCACTGTCTTCGACATGTCATCAGTGTACCTCTTCGTGTACACAACATGCCAAGGGCCTCACGACCACCCGCCGCCGGGCCGCCCCGCGACCCAGACGTGGTGGCGTGGGGTAGCCGGGCTGCCCGCTGGTTGGCTGACGGGCGGTATCGCGATCACACGTGTGGACCGCCACCGCCACCGCGACTGCGAGGTCGCGGTGGCGGCTCGCGCGGTCAGGCGTAGGCGGTGCTTGTGCGGCAAGGGCGGGTCGTGGTGTCGTCGAGCTCGATCTCGAGGACTGAACGGCGGGTGTGCTGGTCCGGGGTGACGCCGAGGCGTCGGAGGGTGGGCACGAGCAGTTCGGCGGTGAACCGGTCGGCGTGGGCCTTGGACTCCCAGACGGAGATGACGCACATGCCGTCCGGGCCGATGCCGGCGTAGGTTGCGATGAGGCCGTCGATGGGGTCGTCGCCGAGCTCGCGCTCGAGCGTGTGGTGCCAGCTGACGTCGACACCGTGGTTCTGGCTGACCATTGCGTAGGACATGGCTGCTGCCTTTCGGTCCTGGTGGCCGATCGCCACCACCACCACGTGCCTGCTGACCGTAGGCACCACCAGCGCGGCGGGCGTCGGGGGCAGTACTCAGCTCGCTACTCAACCGGGCTCGGCGAGCGCGTGGCGACCCACGCGGCGAGTTGAGTGCGATTGCTGAGCCCCAGCTTGGTCAGGATGTGCTGCACGTGGTTCTCGGCGGTGCGTTCCGACAGCACGAGCGTCTCGGCGATCTGCCGGTTCGTCAGGCCACGCGCGACCAGCTGTGCGACCTGGGTCTCGCGGGGACTCAGCCCCGACCGTTCGGACCGATCACGGCGCACACCGGGGCGGAGTCGCTGCACTCGCGCAGCGAACGGTGTCATGCCAAGCTCGGTTGCGGTCAGGTCGGCCTCGTCGAGCAGCGTCTGTGCATGTTGGAGATCGCCGGGACCAGCGCGTCGGGTGAGGACACCCGCGAGCTCGACCATGGTCTCGACGAGGAAGGGGCGGGCGCCTTGCGCGCGGCTCCAGACCAGCGCCGCCTGTAGATCGCCCACTGCGCCGTCGAGGTCCTCCAGTGCCGCGGCGCCGGTTGCGATCGCCAGCTCGACGGGACCGTCGCAGCTGAGGCCGCCTCCAGCGTGCAGCCCGCAGTGGGGCGTCAGCAGCTCGATCAACGCCGCGATGTCGGGCTGGATCGCCAACGCGACCGCCGCGCGAAGGCGCAGGGTCCATGCGGTGAGCCGGAGATACGCGGGCAACCGCCAGACCGCGACGGGATCCAGCCGCCGGTACTCGACAGCGGCGTCGCTCGTACGACCGAGACCAGCCAGGACCAGCGCCGACCGGACCCGTCCCATGGAGGCGAACGGTCCTGTG
>DATHVN010000067.1 GCA_035461305.1 Euzebyales bacterium
ATAGCTGATGCGCCGGTCGGCATGCTGATGGCGGCCAGACCCGCGGTCGGCGGCGATGCCACGTTGATAGACGTCCTCGCCGATGACCCGGCAGCACGGGTGCGGGTGCTGCGACCGTTGGGATCGGCAGCGGTTCGCGAGCTCGTGCGGCGCGCTTTCGGAGGCACAGGAGGAGGTCTGTCAACGCTGCGTTGCGTTGACGGCCGGTACCCCCTTGCAGTTGCGTGAGCTGCTCATCGCTGTCGAGCGGCCTGCCAGAGGGCTCGACGAGCTGGCGCTGGTCGAAGGCGCGACGGAGGCGGCGCGTTCGTTGGAGCACTCGGTGATGCGCCGCCTCGCGGCGATGACGCGGCCCGCGCGCGCAATCGCGCATGCGGCCGCGGTGGAGGACTGTGTCCCGCTGCACCTCGCTGCTGCGCTGGCGGAGGTCGATCTGCCGGCCGCGGCGGACGGCGCGGACGAACTGGCCAGGGCTGATGTCCTGCAGGTGGGGGATCCGCTCAGGTTCATCCATCCGCTGGTACGAGCCGCCGTTCATGGCGGGATGCCAGAGCGCGACCAGCGCGGCAATGCACGCGCGCGCGGCGCTGTTGCTGGCTGACGCCGGAGGACCGGATGAGGTGGTCAGTGCACACCTCGCAGCCGGTGACGATCGCGTGGTCGCGCAGCTGCGTGCCGCCGCGAAGCGGGCCATGCGTCAGGGAGCGCCGACGTCATCGGCCACGTATCTGCGGCGCGCCGTGCGTGAACCGCCAGCTGTTGAGGTGCGGCCGGTGGTGCTGGCCGAGCTGGGGCACGCTGAGGTGACCGCCGGGCTTCCCGACGCCGTCGCGCACCTGCAGGCCGCGGTTGCGCTGACCGGCGACGCGCACGAGCGTGCCCGCCTGTTGCTCAAGCTGGGCAGAGCGCTGCATCACAATGGGCAGCTCGACGACGCGTGCGCAGCCTTCAGCCGTGGTCTCCGAGAACTGAGCCCGGTCGAGCCAGGTGACGAGCTGGCCATCGAAATGCAGGGTGGCTACCTCAACGCAGCCATGTTCACCCCCGACCGCGCCGGCGACGCGCATCGCCGAGCACCACAGATTCTGGATGGAGCGGACGCGCTGTCGACCACGCCTGAGCTGGCGCTGCTGAGCAAGGCAGTGATGATGCGGACCTGGGCCGCCGGCCCACGTCAGGAGATCGTCGCGGCGGCCAGGCGGCTCCTCCACCACGGGCTGCTGCTCGACGACGCCGACGCTGACGAGCAGGTCCCCTGGCAGGTCATCGCAGCGCTGGAGTGGTGCGACGACGTCGCCAGCGTAAAGCAGGCGGTGCGGTTGGCCCTCGCAGACGCCCGCCGCGGCGGGTCGGTGCTGGCGTTCGTCCTGGCCAGTGTGCTTCGCGCCCGACAGGCGCTGTGGACCGGCTCCATCGCTGAGGCGGTGCACGACGCCAGATCCGCACTCGAAGTGCTGCCGGCCGGGTCGGTATACGAGTCATCCGCCGCCTACTGCCTGGTGTAGGGTCTTGTCGAGCAGGGCTGGTCGTCTGAAGCGGCGCCGGTGCTCGAGCGCACCGGCCCGCATCGACAGGCCCCGCCGTTCTGGGCGGCATGGTGGGAGATGGCTCGCGGGCGGCTCGCTGCGTGCCAGGGCGACGGCGAGCAGACGCTGCAGGCGTTCCGCGCGACCGGTCGCCATCACGAGGTGTTGCAGATCAACAATCCCGCGGTCCTGCCACGGCGTTCCGAGGCCGGCCTCGTCGCCAGCCGCCTCGGACGGCTGGAGCTGGCCCGCAACCTCATCAGCGAGGAGGAGACGCTCGCCGAGTCTTTCGGTGCGCCACGTGCGATCGGCGTCGCGCGCCGCGCCGCCGGCCTGCTGGCCCGTGGCCACACGGCTGTGCAGCTGCTGCAATCGGCGGTCGTCGTGCTCGCTGATTCCGGTGCCCGGGTGGAGCACGCCCGCGCGCTGACTGATCTCGGCAGGGCGAGGCGTCGCGACGGGCGGCCGGCGGAGGCCCGCCGAACGCTCCGCACGGCGCTCGCGCTCGCGGAAGACACCAGCGCCGAGGCGCTCGCCACACAGCGCGCGACGAGCTGCGCCTCGCTGGCGGGCGGGCCCCAACGCGGGCGGGGCGGCCCAGTCTTACTCCGGGCGAGCGGCGCGTCGCCGAGCTCGCGGCCGACGGCCACAGCAACCGGCAGATCGCCAACAGCCTGTTCATCACCGTCAAGGCCGTTGAATGGCACCTGCGAAACACGTACCTCAAGCCGAGCATCCGCGGCCGCGAGCAACTCGACGGCGCGCTGCGCACGCTGTCGTCGGCTGACCGCGAGCGCTGAGCCGCACCTGTGTGGGCGCCATCCGGCAGGGGTGGAACCTAGACCCTGGGGTCGATGCTGGGGTTGTGCCGCCAACGTGACCGTGGACCGGGAAACATGACCCAGTGTCGGACCCGGAACCATCCGGGCTCCTGCGCGACAACAGGAAGCAGTCACCGGCACCGAACATGAGGAGCGCACATGTCCGCACGACGTCACCGTCTCGCAGCACTGCTCCGCGGGCTGCGAACCGAACTCCGACGCATCAGACGCGACCTCGTCATCGAGTCGCCCGTACCCGTCCTGCGCGACTACCCGGTTCGCGCCGTCCACGCCCCCGCACCACACGACGCGTGACGTGTGTCGCCCACTGCGCCCCCGGGACCGCCGAGCGGAAGGACAATGACATGATCCTCGTCACCGGAGCCACCGGCACGGTTGGGAGCGGGGTCTGCCGGCAGCTGCACGCGGCCGGCGTGCGACCACGGGCGCTGGTACGTGACGGCGCGGCGGCGCGGACCCTCCTCGGCGACCGGATCGATCCCGTCGAGGGTGATCTCGACCGGCCCGAGACCCTCGACCCCGCCCTAGCCGGTATCGATCGCCTGTTCCTGCTCACCCGTCAGAGCCGGCGCCAGCCCGAACAGGAACGCGCCATCATCGACGCAGCGGCCCGAGCTGGCACGATGCGGATCGTCAAGCTCTCAGTGTTTCGTGCCGACAAGGCCTCCCAGCTGCGAATCGCGCGTCAGCACGCCGATGCCGAACAGGCGGTACGGCGGTCCGGATTGGCGCACGTGTTCGTCCGACCGGTGTTTTTCATGCAGAACCTGATCCGCATGGCCCGCGCGGGCGCACTGTACACTGCCGCGGGCGACGGGCGGGTCGCAATGGTCGACGCGCGAGATGTCGCCGCAGTCTCAGCTGACCTCCTCCGCGGCCCGCTGCGCGATCGCCGAGCCCACACGCTGACGGGCCCGCAGGCGATGACATTCGACGAAGCTGCCGAGATCCTCTCGGACCAGACGGGCCGCCGATTCCGACACGTACGGGTCTCACCTGCCGACGTGCGCACCGCCTTGGAACGCAGCGGGGTGGAACCGTGGTTCGCAGCAGACATGGCGCGGCTCCACAGCATGCTCGCGGACGGCTATGAAGACAGGACGACAGACGACGTACGCGCGGTCACCGGTACATCACCTCGCACGCTCGCCGAGTTCGGACGCGACCTTGCCCACCACCTTCGCTGATTAGCACCGCCGCAACTGGGCCGCGTCCGTCAAGTTGGTGTAGGAGAAGACTTTCGGCTTCATCCTCGAGCGACCGTCAGGCGGTCGCGGACAGTGACTGTGTGTCTTCCTCCTCCTGGCCTGGTTGGGTTGATGACGGTCAGGTTGGTGCTGTCGTAAGGTCGTGGCGGAGGATGGCTATGGCGGCGGCGAGGCGATCGGGCTGTACAAGACCGAACTGATCGACCAGTACCCGACCTCGTGGACCGGCCGCGCCGAGTTCGAACGCGAGACCGCCGCCTGTGGTGTGTCGGCGTCAGGTCACGGCGGGGATGGCATAGCCGGCCACGATCGCCGTGACGAAGATCGCCGCGACGACACCCGCCAGGACACGGCGGGACACCAGCGTGGAGAGCACGGCCAGTTCGGGCAGGTTGACGCCCGCGCCGGCGATGATCAACGCGACCACGGCGCCGTCGGCCATGCCCTGGTCGCGCAGTGCCGCCGCGATCGGTACGAACGCCTCACCGGACACGTACAGCGGCGTGCCGACCACCGCCGCGACGGGCACGGCCAGCGGGTTGTCGGGACCTGCGACCGTGGCCAGCGGGTCGCGCGGCACGACGCCCACGACCCGACGGCGATGATGGCGGCGACACCGAGTGGCAGCGCCAACCCGCGGATCAGGCCGATCGCGTATCGTGCACCGTCGCGAGCCTCGGTCGCCCAGCCCTGCCACGGCGGGCCCGGACCGAACGGGTCCGGACCGCAGGCCGGGTCGGCGTCGTCACTGCGGGAACGGGTGACGGCCGCGTCCGCCCGCCCAGCGACGCACACCCGGTCGGCCTGCCCGCACGCCCATCGCGTCGGCGACCAGCGTTGCGGTCAACGTCACCGCCGTGTACAGCACCGCCGTACGCGGTCCGAAGATCACGGCGAGCGCGACGAAGATCAACGGGTCAACACCGGCGCGCTGCGCGACAAGGTGCTCGACACGCTGGCGGCCTGTGACGCCGGCAGGTGCCAACTGACCCTGCCGCCCTCCAGCCGTGGTCAACTCTGATGGTGCCGGGTGAGCGGGTCAGCGCCGCGGGGAGTGACCGTGCGGTCCAGGCGATGCGGATCAGGCTGGCGAGGATGGCTGCGAGCAGCGGCCATGCGAGCGGTGGCGTCACGATCGCCTGCGTGGTCAGCATGGCGGTGTCGAGGACGAGCAGGGTGGCGCCGCCTGCCGCGCCCAGTCGGGTGCGGCGGTAGCTGTGGCGGCTGGTCGTCGCGGTGACCAACGCTGCGACGACCGCGCACAGCAGCGCCGCGAGGAGGAACCGGACCGGGTGTGGCATCGGCCAGGTCCAGCCGCGGCCCGCGATCAGGCTGGCGGCCCAGCACGCGCCGACGATCGGCCCGCTGGTCAGTAGCCGCAGTGCCATCCGACGGCCGGGTGCGTGCGTGACGAAGGCGTCGATGATCTGGTCGGGTGTGCCGAACTCGGCGATGGCGGCGTCGGCGGCGCTCGTGGGCGACAGCCCGGCAGCGAGATGGCTGTGCCAGGTCTCGGTGAGCCCGTCGGCCAGTTCGTCGACCGCGCTGCCCGGCAGACGGCCGGCGAGCAACGCGAGGTGATCGTCGATCAGGTGGTGGCGGGCCATGGCTGCTCGAGCAGGGTCGTGACGGTCGCGGCGAACTCCCGCCAGGTGGTGCGGTCGGTCTGCAGGCGCCGTTCGCCACGGGC
>DATHVN010000068.1 GCA_035461305.1 Euzebyales bacterium
TGCCGTCCCGATCCGGTCCGCTATCGACGTCTGGGGGTGCGCGTGCGCAGGTGACGCGGAGGCGCAGCGAGGGGTCGTGGATCGGCGGACCGCCACTCTGATGTCCGCGGGTCGAAACCGCATGTCGGCTGTCCGCAGGAAGGTGCCCCGCACTTGATGCGTCGGTCAGTGGTTCTGACATGAAGGTCGCGGGGGGTCGGTCCTGCATCGGCGGTTCCTCGTTGCGCCTCCGCTGATCGAACGGGCGCCGACCGTGCCGATCACCGCGGTCACGCCCAAGCATGGCTGGTCAGATGGCGACGGGATCGGCGGTCATCTCGGCCCACAAGAACCCGGCGAGCTCGCGGGCGACGGCGGCGGCCACCAGCCCGATGTTGGACTTGCGGGCCGCGAGCCGCTTGAACCGGCGGCACAGCCGCAGCTGCGCCTTCCACGACCGCGCGACCGTGGCCTCGCCAACGCGGTCGTGGCGGGCGCGCAGCCGCTGACTGACGATCGGCCGGTGCTGGTAGGCCCACGCCGACTCGACCAGCTGGGTGCGCAGGTGCACCGGCCCGGTCCTGGTGATCTTGCCGCGGCGGCTGTGCGCGCCCGAGGAATACTCCGACGGCACCAGCCCGGTGAACCCCATGAACGCCGGCGCGTGCGCGAACCGCCGCCAGTCACACACCTCGGTCGCCAAGGTCAACGCGCCACGCTCGGCGACGCCGCGGTAGGCGGCCAGCCGCCGCACCGGCTCAGCGAACGGTTCCTCGCATGCCACCAGCGCCAGGTCGTCCTCGAGCGCGCGCAGCTCGGCATCACGGCTGGTGATCACGGCACGGTAGTGATGAAACGGCGATGTCAACGCCGGGTCGGCGAACCGCAGACTGGCCAGCCACCGCTCATGCGTGGCGGTCCACGCCGCGCCCTGCCGGTACTGTGCCCGTGGCGTAGCAGGAAGCTGAGCAACCGGCGGCGGGCACGGTGGCGGTCGGTAACCATGTCAGCCCGCGCGCGGCACAGATCGCGGACGGCTTCCTCGCGCTCGGTCGGGATGCGAATGGCGGTCAACTCGCCCGCACGGTACAGCCGAGCCAGCCGCCGGCAGTCACGACGGTCGGTCTTGACCCTGTCCCCCGGCGCCTTGGGAATCAACGCCGGCGCGATCACCTGACATGCCACGCCCATGCCGGCCAGCAGCCGCGCCAGCCCGTACCCGGTCGGTCCCGCCTCGTAGCACACCCGCAGCAACTGCGGGTCGGCGAACCCCGCGACGAGCCGCCGGATCGAGGGTTCGTCGTGGAAGATCCGATCCACGTCCGGACTGACTTCTCCCGGTCGTAGCACCCCCACCGAGATCGAGTTCTTGTGCACGTCCAATCCCACGAACGTCGCCCCGGGATGCGTCACAATGCTCATGACGGCCGGCCCCCTCTCCGATGTGGCTCCGCCCACGACCATGGGTGACCCACGACCCGAACGGAACAGGTCGGCCGTTCCATGCTGACTTCATCAGTCCATTGATCGCCTCGGTCTTGGCGTTCGACAGCCCATCGGTCGCTAAGCCGCAACGTCGCCGATCACCTGCCCAAACACCGGCGAGTGTTCGTGGATCGGCGGCTGGCCAAGGCGTTCAACGACGCCGATCCCGACCGTGGGCTGCGCGCGGCGCGGGCGTTGGCCCGCCAGCTCGAGGCCGAGCATCCGGACGCGGCCGCGTCGCTGCGCGAGGGCCTCGACGAGCTGTTCACCGTCCGCCGGTTGGGTGTGTCGGATCGGCTGGCGCGGACGTTGTCGTCGACCAACGCGATCGAGTCGATGATCTCGGTCGCGCGGGACACCACGCGTAACGTCAAGCACTGGCGTGACGGCAAGATGATCAAGCGCTGGTGCGCGGCGGGGATGCTCAACGCCGAACGCAGCTTCCGCCGCCTGAAGGGCCACAAGGACATGCCCGTCCTCGTCGCCGCGCTGCGCCGCCACGCGCAGCGGATCAACGAGGACAACGCGCCTGTCTGCGATACTGCCAAGGTCGCGTAGAGGTCGGATCGTCACCGAACTTCAACACGAAGCGGGACATGCTCGCGAGGTCCGGTTCGAACCGTTCGACCCACAGGCCGCCGTCGACGCGGACGAGCGCGGCGATGACGTCCCCGCAGCCTGTGCGCGTGCACTGCATCGGCCGGACCATGTCGTTGATGTGGGACATGCTCATAGGTCCCCCAGTCCGAGGCGGCGGGCTTCGTCGGCCGCGCGTTTCTCGGTGGTTGCCTGCGTGTAGCGGTCGAGCATGTCCCTACGCGACCAGCCGCCGACGGCCATCGCGCCCTGCTCGCTGCCGCCCGCGGCCAGCCACCGCGACGCCCACGTGTGCCGCAGCTGGTGCGGGTGGAAACGGTCGATGCCCGCGGCGCGGGCGCGGGTCTTCAGCGACTTGTACAGCGCGTCGTAGGTGAACCCTCGCGACTGCTCGCCGAGCCACAACCTGGGACCGTCGGCGTGCCGATGGCGACGGCGCGCGCGGAGGTAGCGGTCGATCGCCGCGCCGGTAGCGGGTCCGAACGGGATGTGGCGGCCCTTGGCGCCCTTGCCGCGGCGGATGACCGCCAGCCCGCGGATGACGTCGACGTCGCCGGTGTGCATGTTGACGATCTCACCGGCACGGGCGCCCGTCTCCGACATCAACCTGACGATCGCCTCGTCGCGTTTGCACGCCAGCGTCTTCCCGGAGCACGCCTTGATCAGCGCGCGCAGCTCGTCTTCGTCGAGTTCGTCGACGACCTTGACGTCGAGCTTGGGTGGTTTGACGCCGATCAGCAGGTCCCGGTCGATCTCGTCCTCGTCGGCGAGCCACGCGGAGAACCGGCGGACCGCGAGCTGCCGCAGCCTCGCGGTGGACGGCGCCTTGCCGTCGTCGAGCAGGTCGGCGACGAATGCCGACACCGTGTCAGTGTCGAGCGCCGGTTTCACGCCGTGGCGTTGGGACCAGTCGAGGAACTGTCGGACGCCCTTGCGGTAGGACTTGATGGTCTCGGGCGACTTGTGTTGCGCGGCGAGGTGGATCAGCCACGAGTGCATCAGCGCCGTCAGGTCCTCAATGTCGAGCATGCCGATATCTTGACTGGGTGCGGCATGCTATGCAAGTATCGTGGGTGTGACCGGTGAAACCGCTGGTCAGACGCGAGATGCGCTACTTGGGTGGTTCCAGGTAGTAACCGACACCCCACACGGTGCGGATCATCACCGGTCGCGCGGGCTCGGCCTCCAGCTTCAGGCGCAGTCTGCGGATGTGGACCGAGACCGTCGACGTGTCGCCGAGCGAGAACCCCCAGACCTTCTCCAGCAGGGCCGCGCGCGAGAACGCCCGCGCCGGGTGCTGCATGAGGAACGACAGCAGCTTCAACTCGAGCGCCGTCAGGTCGACCCACTCACCACGCACGCCGACACGCGAGGTCGAGGTGTCCAGCTCGAGCGTCCCGCACGTCAGCGTCTCGGGCGTGGGCTCAGCGGCGGATCGCGTCCGTGCCAGCACCGCGCGCACACGCGCCTCCAGCTCTGGGATCGACAGCGGCGCCGGCACCACATCGTCGGCACCGAGGTCGAGAAACCGGGTCCGGACGAGGGGGTCCGACGCGTTCGTGAACCCGATGATCGGGGGTGGGACGTCGCCGAAGACCTCTGCCGGGATGGCGCCGATCTCGTCGAGGTCGACGATCACGACGTCGGGCTCGTCGTGGCGCAGGCACCGGTGCAGCGCAGCCGGCTCGTTGACCACATGCACGGTGTGCGCCTGGCGCCGCAGCGCGTTGCCGATGCGCATCGCGGTCCGCGGGTCGCGGTCCCAGACCACGGCATGGCCAGCGTGCAGGTCGTGCGAGGGCCCCAGGTTGGGTCGCGCCGCCGTGTCACCGCTCGCCTTCTCGGCGAACCGTCCGTGGCTGACCACGCGTGGGCCATACGCCGGGTTGTCGTGCTGTGCCCGCGACGGCTGCGTGGCCGCTCCGCTCTGTCCCGCCATGGTGGTGTTCCGCCTTTCCCGCATCGCCGCTCGTGTGTGTGTCTCGGATCTCGGCGTGGTGTCAGATCCTCACCGCAAGTAGTCACCTGCGGTGGTGCCGCATCAGCCCGCAGTGATCCCGCTGTGGTTCCCCACTGTTGCCGTCACAGCTGGGCAGCGCTTCGACAAGATTGGCGAAGACGGCGCCGTGCGCGGTTCTGAGGCGCAGATCCCCCATGTGGGGGATGGATCGCTCCCCGTGGCGGCATCGGACGGGCTCACGACGGCGTCGCGCCGGATGTCAGGATGAGCAGTGCGACGCCTCCGGCGTTGTACACGGCATGGGTCGTGACACACGCGAGCAGGCTGCCCCGCCACTGCATCACGGCCGCGAACACGACGCCCAGCGGCAGGATGCCCGCGACGATGACCAGGTCAGCCAGCGGACCGCCGCCATCGCCGATGTGGGCGAGGGTGAACACACCGGCCGACGCCAGCGCCGCTCCCCAGAAGCCGGTCCGCGCGCGCACGCCCTGGAAGAGCAGCCCGCGGAACAGCAGCTCCTCGCTGGCGGGAGCCAGCAGCACGGCCGTCAGCACCAGTGCCGGCGCCGTGGCCCTGTCCTGCGCGATCTCGCGGAAGCTTTCCTGCACGGACGGCACGTCCAGGCCGAGGCCGGTCAGCAGCGCGATGAGGCCGACGAGCAGGATGCGCCCTCCGACGAAGCAGGCGATGCCCATCCCAATGCCGACGCCGACATCCGTCCAGCGCACCCGCGACGGCCCGATGACGCGACGCGCGGAGGCACCGTACCGGCTGCGCAGCCACAGGACCGCGACGACCAGGAGAGCGACCGGCGACAGCACCACGAGACCGGCCCCCGGCCCGTCCCACGAACCAGTGACCAGGACGATGAGCGAGCCGGTGACCGCAGCACTCAACAGGGCGCCCAGGTAGATCACCAGCGTGTCGATCACAGCGCGCCAGCCCGCCCAGGGCACGTCCCACGCCGATGACCGGCCTGGGCCACCGGATCCCGCTGCCGCCGGCCTCGTGACCACCAGACGTGTCAGACGGCCAGCGGCCGCGAGACGAGGCGCTCGACGTCAGCGCCGAGTGTCCGCAACCGCGCGGCGAAGTGGGCGTAGCCGCGGTCGATGTGGCGGGGTTCGGCGACGGTCGTCGTGCCCTTCGCGACGAGGCCCGCGATGACCAGGGCCGCGCCGGCGCGCAGGTCGGTCGCCACGACGTTCGTGCCCCGCAGGCGCCGGGGTCCACGAACGATCGCATGGTGCCCGGTGACCTCGATCTCGGCCCCCATGGCCCGCAGCTGCGGCACGATGCCGAACCTACCGTCGTAGACGTTCTCCGTGACCATCGATGTTCCCTGGGCCTGCGAGAGCAGCACCACGAACAGCGCCTGCAGGTCCGTGGGACAGCCAGGGAACGGCAGCGTCGCGACGTCGGTGGCCGCGAGCTCGCCGGTCCCGCGGACGATGAAGCCGTCCGGCCGCTCACGCACAGCGACACCAGCGGCGACCAGCTTGGCCAGCGGTAGCTGGAGGAACGCCGGGTCCACGCCGCGGATCATCAGCTCGCCGTCGGTGACTGCGGCCGCCACCGCAAAGGTGCCCGCCTCGATCCTGTCCCCGATGACCCAGTGGTCGACAGGACGGACAGCGTCGATCCCGTGGATGGTGATCTCCGGTGAGCCGGCTCCCAGGATGTCCGCGCCCATCTTCTGCAGAAAGATCGCCAGATCCTCGATCTCGGGTTCGCGCGCAGCGTTGCGGATCGTCGTCGTGCCGGTGGCCAGCACGGCCGCGAGCATCAGGTTCTCGGTCGCTCCGACGCTCGCGAACTCCAGGTCGATGTCGGTTCCGTGCAGACGCTGGGCCCGGACCTCGATCCAGTCGGGTCCCAGCTGGATGTCCGCCCCCATGCCGGCGAGCCCGGACAGGTGCATGTCGATGCTGCGGTTGCCCAGGTTGCAGCCGCCCGGCTGAGCCAGGCGTGCGCGACCGGTGCGCGCCACGAGCGGACCCAGCAGGACGAGTGACGCCCGCAGGCGGGCCGCCAGGTCGGCCGACGTCTCCTGGCCGACGTCGGCGGGGACGTCGATGACCAGGTCGTCGTCGTCCTGCCTGCTGACGCCGATGCCCAGATGCTCGAGCATCGCGATCATGTTGTGCACGTCGGCGATGTCGGGCACGTTGCGGATGCGTGAGGTGCCCTCGGCCAGCAGCGCGGCCGCCAGGAGCTTCAGCGCCGAGTTCTTGGCGCCGCTGACGACGACCTCGCCCTTCAGGCGATGGCCACCGCGTGCGACGAATGCATCCATCACGGTCGAAGCTTACTCACCGGTAGAGGTTCAGCCCGTATTTTCGCCCGGCGCAGCCGGTCCGCCAGTCGTGCGTGGAACCAGGCCCCACGCAGTTTCGCCCGGCGCAGCCGGTCCGCCAATCGTGCGTGGAACCAGGCCCCACGCAGTCACGCCCGGCGCAGCCGGTCCGCCCAAGCCGTCCGCCGGCAGTCGGGCGGAACCGGTCCATGCCACGGCGGGACACGCACCTATGACGCGCCGGCCAGCTCCAGGCGGATATGCGCCCGACGCAGCTCGGCGGCGGCGTCCCCCTCGTAGTCGGGATCCGCGAGGTGCAGCTCGGCACGGTGCCGCGCCGCGCGCGCACGCTCGACGTCGATCTCCCCGGGGCCTTCGGCGTGGTCCGCGAGTACGGTCAGCTTTTCTTCCCGATACTCCAGGAAGCCTGCGTGCACCGCCCAGGTGATCACCTCACCGTCGGTCTGCTCCACCCGCACCGGCGAGATCTCCAATGCGAGCAGCACGGGCTGGTGCCCCGGCAGGATGCCGATCTCACCCTCCGTCGAGCGCGCATACACCGCGCTGGCCTCTCCCCTGTACAACTCGCGTGTCGCGCTGACGACGTGCACCTGCATCTCAGCCATGACAGCTCCCCGGTCGCGCTGCGCCCGATCGTTCGGTCCCGACGGGTCAGCTCTCCTTCAGCTTCTTGGCCTTCGCGCGCGCGTCATCGAGGTTGCCCACGTTGAAGAACGCCTGCTCCGGCAGATCGTCGGCCTCGCCGCTGATCAGCGCCTCGAACGACTCGACGGTCTCCTCGATGGGCACGGTGATGCCCGCCAGTCCGGTGAACTGCTCGGCCACGTAGAACGGCTGTGAGAAGAAGCGCTGGATCTTTCGCGCGCGCTGGACGGTGACCTTGTCCTCCTCTGCGAGCTCATCCATGCCCAGGATGGCGATGATGTCCTGCAGGTCCTTGTAGCGCTGCAGGATCTCCTGCACGCGGGTCGCCACCCGGTAGTGACGCTCACCGACGACGTTGGCGTGCAGGATCGTGGACGTCGAGTCCAACGGGTCCACCGCCGGGTAGATCCCCAGCTCCGAGATGCCACGCGACAGCACCGTCTGCGCGTCGAGGTGGGCGAAGGTCGCGTGCGGCGCCGGGTCGGTGATGTCGTCGGCCGGCACGTAGACCGCCTGCAGCGACGTGACCGAACGGCCCTTGGTGGAGGTGATCCGCTCCTGCAGCGCGCCCATCTCGTTGGCCAGCGTGGGCTGGTAACCCACCGCCGACGGCATGCGCCCGAGCAGCGTCGACACCTCCGACCCGGCCTGGACGAACCGGAAGATGTTGTCGATGAACAGCAGGACGTCCTGACGCTCCTCGTCGCGGAAGTACTCCGCCATCGTCAACGCGGACAGCGCGACTCGAAGCCGGACCCCCGGCGGCTCGTCCATCTGGCCGAAGACCAGCGCCACCTTTGGCAGCACGCCGGCTTCCTCCATCTCAAGCATGAGGTCATTGCCCTCGCGCGTGCGCTCGCCGACGCCCGCAAACACGCTCACGCCACCGTGCTCCTCGGCGACGCGGTTGATCATCTCCTGGATGACGACCGTCTTGCCGACGCCGGCGCCGCCGAACATGCCGATCTTGCCACCCTCCACGTACGGCTCGACCAGGTCGATCACCTTGATGCCCGTCTTGAACATCTTGGCCTGCGGCTCGAGCTCGTCGAACGGCGGCGGGTCGCGGTGGATCTGCCAGCGGGTCGCCGCCTCGATCTCGTCGGGGTCGGCGTCGAGCGGGATGCCGAGCACGTTGTAGACGTGCCCGAGTGTGCCCGGACCGACGGGCACCGAGATCGGCGCGCCGGTGTTGCGCACCCTGGTGCCACGCACCACGCCATCCGTCGGCTGCATGACGATCGCGCGTACGACCCGGTCACCGATGTGCTGGGCGACCTCGGCGGTCAGGTTGCTGGTCTGCCCGCCGATGTCACGAGAGCGCTCGAACTCCAGCGCGTAGTAGATGTCGGGCATCGCTTGGGTCGGGAACTCCACGTCGATGACAGGGCCGATGACCGAGAGGATCCGTCCCTCGGACGTCGTCGCGGTGTCGCTCATTGCGGTGTCCTTTTCGTACTCAGCCCTCGGCGAGGGCCTCGGCCCCACCGACGATCTCGTTGATCTCGGTCGTGATCGCCGCCTGGCGGGCCCGGTTGGCCTCGCGTGTGAGGTCCCCGACGATCTCCTCTGCGTTGTCGCTGGCCGCCTTCATCGCGCGCTGGCGGCTGGCGTGCTCGCTGGCCGCCGACTCGAGCAGGCCCGCGTACACCCGGTGCTCGACGTAGCGAGGCAGCAGGCGCTCGAGGATGTCCTCCGGCACCGGCTCGAACATGAACTGCGGCGGGTACGCCTGCCCGCCGGTGATCTGCCCGGACTCGATCGGCAGCAGCCGGACGGCTGTGGGCACCTGCGTCAGACTCGACCGGAAGTCGGTGTAGACCAGGCGCACCTCGTCGATTGACTCCTCCCGGTAGTCGGCCATGACCCGTTCACCGATGCCCAGGGCGGCGTCGTAGGACGGCTTGTCGGTCACCCCGAACCAGAAGTCGGCGAACGACTCGTCGCGGTACCGGAAGTAGCTCTCGCCCTTGCGACCAACCTGGTACAGCGCCACCTGCCGGCCATCGGACCGCAGCTCGCGCATCAGGCGCTCCGCCCGGCGCAGCACGTTGGAGTTGTAGGCGCCCGCCAGCCCACGGTCCGAGGTGATGACGATCACGCCGACCGTCTCGACGGTGTCGCGACGCTTGAGGAGCGGGTGGTCACTCAGGTCGGCGACGGTCGCCAGATCGCGGATCACCTGCGTGATGCCCTCGGCGTACGGCCGTGCCTGCTCGACAGCCTGCCGGGCACGCGCGATCCGGCTGGCTGCGATGAGCTCCATCGCCCTGGTGATCTTCTGAGTGTTCTCGACGCTGCGGATCCGTCGCCGCAGTAACCGGAGTTCGGCGGTGCCTGGCACGCGTGCCTACCTGTTGTCGTCGTCACCGTCGGCGGTGATCTCGTCGGTCGCGTCATCGTCCGAGGTGTCCCCGGCCTCCCCCGTCGCGTCGTCGTATTCGAACGCGTCGGTCGCCTCCTCCTCCTCGTCGACGACGTCGTCGTCATCCTCGCCACGGCCGACCTCCGCGTCGGAGGTGCCGGTCGCGGGGTCGTCCTGCGCCTCGCCGTGCGCGCGCTCGACGTCGTCACCAAGCTCAGCGAGGTCCTCGTCGGCGCCGTGGTCGATGTCGAGGTCCTCGTCATCGTCGGACGAGAACGAGCGCTTGAAGCCGTCGACGGCGTCGGCGATCTGCTCCGCCACGTCGTCGCCGAGGGTCCCCTCGGTCCCCAGATGCTCCAGCAGGTCCGCGTGCCGGCTGCGGACGTGCTCGCGCAGGCGCTCGTTGAACGCCTGCACGTCCTCGACGGGGACGTCGTCGAGACGGCCGTTGGTGACGGCCCAGACCACGATGACCTGCTCCTCGACGGGCACTGGCGCGTACTGGGGCTGCTTGAGCACCTCCACGGTGCGCTCGCCTCGGTCCAGCTGGTTCTGCGATGCCTGGTCGAGCTCGGAGCCGAACGACGCGAATGCCTCCAGGTCGCGGTACTGCGCCAGGTCGAGGCGCATCGTGCCCGACACCTCCTTCATCGCCTTGATCTGCGCGTCTCCCCCGACCCGAGACACCGAGATGCCGGCGTTGATCGCCGGCCGCACACCCTGGAAGAACAGGTCGGTCTCGAGGTAGATCTGTCCGTCGGTGATCGAGATGACGTTGGTCGGGATGAAGGCGGAGACGTCGCCGCCCTTCGTCTCGATGATGGGAAGGCCCGTCAACGATCCCCCGCCCAGGTCGTCCGACAGCTTCGCCGAGCGCTCCAGCAGGCGCGAGTGGAGGTAGAACACGTCCCCGGGGTACGCCTCGCGGCCGGGGGGGCGGCGCAGCAGCAGTGACAGCTGGCGGTAGGCATCGGCCTGCTTGGACAGGTCGTCGTAGACGATGAGCGCGTGCTCGCCGTTGTACATCCAATAGGAACCGATGGCACACCCCGCGTAGGGCGCGATGTACTGGAAGGGCGCGGCCGACGAGGCGGAGGCGTTGACGATGGTCGTGTAGTCGAGTGCCCCGTTGGCCTCGAGCCGCGCGACGATCTCGGCGACCGTTGAGCCCTTCTGACCGATGGCGACGTAGATGCACTTGACCTGGCGGTCGCTGCCCCACAGCCCACGCTGGTTGATGATGGTGTCGATCGCGACGGCGGTCTTGCCGACCTGGCGGTCGCCGATGATCAGCTCGCGCTGGCCGCGGCCGATCGGGATCATCGCGTCGATGGCCTTGATGCCGGTCTGCAACGGTTCCTTGACCGGCTGCCGCTCGACCACGCTCGGGGCCTGGACCTCGAGGCCACGCCGGCCGTCGAGCTTGTCGGGGTCGAGCGGACCCTTGCCGTCGATCGGGCGGCCCAGTGGGTCCACGACGCGGCCGAGGTAGGCGTCACCGACCGGCACGCTCAGCACGTCGCCGGTGGCCTTGACCTCCTGGCCCTCCTCGACGACCGAGCCGTCACCGAGGATCACGACCCCGATCGAGTCCTCCTCGAGGTTCAGGGCGATGCCGTACAGCGCCTGGCCCTCGTGGTCGGTGCCCAGCTCGAGCAGCTCGTTGGCCATTGCGCTCGGCAGGCCGGCGACCCGGGCGATGCCGTCACCGGACTCGGTCACATACCCGACCTGCTCCCGCTGCAGCGACGTCGAGAAGTCACTGATCTGCGAGCGCAGCGCCCGTGTGATGTCGTCGGTGGAGATCGACAGATCCGTCATCTCGGTTCCCATTCGTCCGGTGGCCTACGCGCCGGCGAGCCTGGAGCGCATGCGCGACAGCTGGCGCGACACCGTGCCGTCGATCACCGTGTCGCCGATCGTCGCGAGTACGCCGCCCACCACGTCCTCGTCGATCACGATCTGCAGCTCGACGTCTCGTCCCGTCGCCTTGGCGAGCGCCTCGCGCAGTCGCGCGCGCTGGTCCTCGGTGAGGTCGACCGCGGTCCGCACCTCGGCCACGGCCCGGTCACGTCGCGCGGCGGCGGCGCGGTTGAACGCGTCGATGATGTCGACCAGCAGCCGGCCCCGTCCCGACTGGATCACGTGCGCGACCGCGGCCGTCGTCTGGGGATGAGCCTTGCCCTCGAGCAGCTCGTCGACCACGCCAAGGCGCCGCTCGACCGGCAGCTGCCGGTCGCCGAGCGCCTCGCGCAGGTCGCCGTTGCCCTCGAGCGCGCGGCCGAAGCGATGCAGCTCGTCGGTGACGCGATCGGTGACACCCTCGGCCTCGGCCATGGCCAGCAGGCCCTGCGCGTACGTATCGACCAGCTCGGTCGACTTCACCATCGGTACTCCTCGGGTCATCTGACCTGCCGCTGTCGCTACGTGAGGTCGCGCTGCGGGCTAGTTCATGCTCGACAGCTGGTCGATGTAGTCATCGACCAGCGAGCGGTGCTGGTCCACGTCGAGCTCGCGGTGCACGATCGCGCCGGCGAGGTCGATCGACAGCGCGGCGACCTCGCTGCGCAGCTGCTGGACGATGCGGGAGCGTTCTGCCTCGGCGTCCTCGCGGGCGCGCTGACGGATCGCCTGCGCTTCCTCCTCGGCCTCGGCGACCTTCTGCTCGCGCACCTGCTCAGCGTCGGCTCGAGCCTGTTCGATGAGCTCGTCGGCCTTGTCGCGCGCGTCCCTCAGCCGATCCTGGTAGCTCCGGCGCAGTTCCTCGGCCTCCGTGCGGATCTGCTCCGCCTGCTCGAGCCTGCCCTGGATGGCCTGCTGGCGTTCCTCGAGCATCTGGTTGACCGTTGGCCAGACCTTCCAGAACACGAAGGCCATGAGAGCGGCGAAGCCGATGAGGCCCCAGACCAACTCGGCCGGCTCGGGCAGCACGACCTGCAGCGCACCACCGCCGCCTTCCTCGGTCGCAAGCACGACCAGTGACGTCACCGCGTCCATCTACGTCTCCTACTCATCTCTCCGCGGCGCCCACCCTTGGGTGCGCACCACGCCGTATGGCCGGGGGCGTCGCTCAGACGATGAAGCTCAGCACGAAGCCGAACAAGGCGAGCGCCTCGACGAAGGCGATGCCCAGGAACATCGTGGTGCGGACCATGCCGGCGGCCTCCGGCTGCCGGGCCATGGCCTCGATCGCCTTGCCGATCAGGTAGCCAAGGCCGATGCCGGGACCGATCGCCCCGAGCCCGAACACCAGACCTGCACCTATCGATTCCATGTCTCTGTCTCCTTGCGGTACGTCGACGCCTCCGGCGCCATTCGGACACTGACCTACTCACCGGCGCCTAGTGTTCCGGATGCAACGACGATCCGATGTAGACGGCGGTGAGGATGGTGAAGATGTAGGCCTGCAACAGGCCGACCACGAACTCGAACCCGATCATGACGGGCGACGCGACCAGACCGACGATACCGACCGGCAGCCCCCGTCCGAAGACGAGGAACGCGTGCGCGGTGATGAACAGCAGCGTCAGCAGGATGTGGCCCGCCATCATGTTCGCGAACAACCGCACGGTCAGCGTCACCGGTCGGGTGATGAAGTTCGAGACGAACTCGATCGGGCCGATCAGCGGCCAGAGGGCCTTGGGGGCCGCGGGGGGGAAGATCGACTCCATGAAGTAGCGGCCCGCACCCTGTGTCTTGATGCCCAGGTAGATGTAGAGGATCCAGACCATGATCGCGAGGAACATCGGGATCGCGATCTTCGAGGTGGGCGGAAAGTTGATCAAGGGGATGATCTCGAACAGGTTGTTGATCCACACGAACATGAAGATCGACAACAGCAGCGGCACATATCGCACGCCGTCGGCACCGATGACCTGAATCGCGATCTGCTCGCGGATGAACTCGACGATCGCCTCGCATGCGGTCTGGAACTTGCCCGGCACGAGCTTGGGGTTGCCCAGACCGATCCACAGGATCCCGATGGCGATGATCGACGCGGTCAGGACCAGCAGTGCCACCCGGTTGAACGCGAACAGCGTGGTGTTCTCCAGCGCGAAGGGCTCGAAGACGAACAGCTCCTCGACCGGCGGCACTTCCCATTTCCCGCCGTATTCGACGGCAGCAAGCAGCGTCGTCACGCAGACGTCCTTTCGGTGCTCCGCGGATCCGTAGAGCGACTGGGAGATGCCCGACCGCTGGTGTATACCACACGGTCGTCAGGCTCGGCGGTGCCACTGGTGACGGGATCGGCCACCCAGAACAACCGCGCGTCGCGCATGACCAGACGGGTCTGCCACGCCAGCGCCACCACCAGCAGGATAGCGGCTGTGACGGCCAGGCTTGGACCGTGGATGCCCTCGGCATCGCCGAGCAGGACCATCAGCAACGCGTAGATGCACAGCTTCAGCACGTAGCCGCCGAGGGCCGCGCCCAGCAGCGCCGATGGCCCGAACGGCGCGGCCAACGACAGCAGCCCGCCGAGCAGCGCCTGCATGCCGGCGACGACCGCGACCGCCAGCCCCGCACCCGCGAGCCCGGGAGCACCCAGCCACGCGCCCGCACCGGCGACGAAGACCAGCCCGAGTGCGAGCGTGAGCGCCACCCCACGCAGCGCGACACGCCATTCGATGGGCTCGTCGGGGCGCACGGGCCCGACCGCGGACGGCCCGCGGTCAGTCACGGCGATCCCCGTCGTAGGTTGGCGTCACGGTCTCGTCGTCGTCCACCGCGGCGTCCTGGGCCGCCGGCAATGGTAGCGCGCCGTCGGACGCGACCACGTCGACGGGCGGTCCGGGCTCCGGCGCTGCACCGGATGCCGAGGATGCGGCGCCCGGCCCGGTCCGTGCGCGCGCGCGGCGGGCCATCAGCTCCGTGTGCTCCCGCGTGAATCGGTCCTGCGAGCGCACCCAGATCAGGTACACGCCCAGGGCGTTACCCAGCACGAAGCCGAGCACCATCAGCACCGGCGCCGTGTCGAGCCACCGGTCGACCAGCCAGCCGATGCCACCCCACAGGAAGGTGGCCGTCAGCAGCTCCATCGCCAGCGTCCAGCCGTCGCCCCGATCGGCGTAGCGCGGCGTGCCCGGATCGGACCCGGACGCGGGTCCCTCCGAGGGCCGATGCTCACCCATGTGACGGCTCCTGCGCCTCGACCGGCGTCGCGTGCCGCTGGACCAGGGCCAGCGCGATCATCGTGCCCAGCACGATGCCGCTGAACTGGAACCAGGGTCCCGTGCCGGCGACGACGTCGACCAGCAGGCCGGCCAGGCCCCACACCGCGACCGCGACGACGACCTGGATGGCGATCACGACCATCACGTCCAGACCACGGTCGTTGGTCTGTGTCGTCGACATGGCACCCTCGTCAGTCGTCATGTCCGGCGACCTGCCGTGCGCGGAACGCGGTCGTCTCACACCGGGTCCGCTGGCTGCGGTCACGTACGGCTCGGAACTCGTCGGTGGTCGTACGTCGTGCGCCACGCAACCTACCACCTTGTGAATGAGAGCACAAGGCCGCAGGCATGCGAGATCCGTGTTACACGTCGCCCGCCCGCAGCCCGTAGATCGGGTGGGCCACCGCCAGCTCGCGGACCTGCTCGCGGATCGTCGAGGCGTCGTCGCCCCGCAGCGCACGCGCGATCAGCGACCCCACGGTCCGCATGTCGTCGGTGTCCATCCCCTGCGTCGTGACCGACGGCGTGCCGACTCTGATGCCGCTCGCGACCATCGGCGGGTGCTGGTCGTAGGGGATGGCGTTCTTGTTGAGCGCGATGCCGGCCGCCTCGCATCGCTCCTCGGCCTCGGCGCCGGTCAGGCCGAGTGGTGTCACGTCGGCCAGGAGGTAGTGGATGTCCGTGCCGCCCGAGACGATGCGCAGGCCCTCGTCGGCCAGCGCGTCGGACAGCGCTGCGGCGTTGGCGACGACGGCGTGCACGTAGTCGACGTAGTCGGGCTGCTGCGCCTCGCGGAACGCCACCGCCTTCCCAGCGATCGCATGCATCTGCGGACCGCCCTGGAGCAGCGGGAAGACCGCCTTGTCGACGGCCTTCGCGTGGGCTTCGGTCGTCAGGATCGTGCCCCCGCGCGGACCCCTCATCGTCTTGTGCGTCGTGAAGGTGACGGCGTGGGCGTACCGGACCGGTGACGGATGCGCACCACCGGCGATCAGGCCGGCGATGTGGGCGGCATCGACGAGCAGGCGCGCATCGACCTCGTCGGCGATCTCCCGGAACTCCGCGAAGTCGACGTGGCGCGGGTACGCGGTGTAGCCGGCGACGATGACCTTGGGACGGTGCTCGCGAGCCAGGTCGCGCACGTCGTCCATGTCGATCAACTCGTCGTCCTTGCGCACCCCGTATCCGGCGATGTCGAACCACTTGCCGCTGAAGTTGACCGGCGACCCGTGGGTCAGGTGGCCGCCGTGCGCCAGGGACATGGCGAGCACGGGATCGCCCTGGGCGACGCCGAGCGCGTAGTAGGCCGCCATGTTGGCCTGGGCACCCGAGTGGGGCTGCACGTTGGCGTGCTCGGCGCCGAAGATGTCCTTCGCGCGCTGGATGGCCAGCCGCTCCGCCACGTCGACGAACTCGCACCCTCCGTAGTAGCGGCGACCCGGGTAGCCCTCGGCGTACTTGTCTGTCATCACGCTGCCCTGCGCGGCCAGCACAGACGGCGACGTGAAGTTCTCGCTCGCGATGAGCTGCAGGCTCTCCTGCTTGCGGGTTATCTCATCGGAGATGGCTGCGGCGATCTCGGGGTCGGTGCGCCGCAGCACGTCGTAGTCGGGGCCCCAGTGGCGCCGGGCGTCGGCGTCGGTCATGGCGCTGCTCTCTCTCGGGTGGGTGGGTAGGCGTGCAGGTTCGAACGATAGCGGCCTGCCGCGCAGCATGACCAGGCGGCCGCCGATCAGTCCGGCGTGGCCCCCCAGGCCACGCGACCCGCCGCGACGAGCTCGACGTCGTCGGCGGGCACCCCCCCTTCGCGCAGCACGACCGCATGGTCGCGCGTGAGGTCCACGATCGTCGACACCCCGCCGGACCGCGGGCCGTCGTCGACGTACAGCGCGACCCCGTCGCCGAGTGCGTCCCGTGCGGCGTCGACGGTGCCGGGCAGCGGATCGGCGGGGCGCGCGGCGACCGAGCAGACCACCGGCCCGACCTCGGCCACGACGTCGAGCACCAGGTCCTCGGCCGGCATCCGCACCGCGACCACCGACGGGGTGCCGATGTCCCACGCGAGCCCGTCGGTGACCGGCAGCACGAGCGTCAGCGGTCCGGGCCAGTACGACGCCATCAGCCGGTCCGCGGCCTCGGGCACGTCGCTGGCAAGTCCCGCGACCTGCCGCGGGTTGCGGATCAGGACGGTCAGCGGTGCGGTGGGAGCCAGGCCCTTCGCCCCACGCAGCGCCGCCGTGGCGCGTGGATCGAAGGCGTCCGCGAGCACGCCGTACACGGTGTCGGTCGGCATGACCACCAGGGCCGGCTCCCGCAGCGCATCGACCGCCGCGCTCACGGCGGCGTCACGGTCCTCGCTCGTCGACACGGTCCGCACGCCTCCAGCTTCGCACATGCGGCTCCGCCGCTGGACCACCCACGTCGGGTGCATCACGAGCGCAGATGGCCGGATGCGCACCTGACCCTGGCGCCACGTCAGGTGCGCACCCACCAAGCCGCGTGCGACCACACCGCATCCGACCCCGGCGCGCGGTCCACAATGGTCGCGCCGGTCCCCCCATCGTCGAGGTCGCCATGCTGCTGCACGAACTGGTCGCGGTGTCCGAGGCCGTCGGTGCGACCCGCGCGAGGACACGCAAGGTCGCACTGCTGTCGGAGATGGTCCGGGACCTGCCACCCGACGACCGGTCGCTGGCGGTCGGCTACCTCACCGGCGTCGTGCCACAGGGCCGCGTCGGGATCGGCTACGTGGCGGTCAGCGGGCTCGATGTGGCGGCGGCGGACGAGCCGACGCTGCGGCTGGCCGACGTCGACGGGTGTCTGACGTCGCTCGCCGGGATCGCAGGTGACGGGTCGCGGCGGCTGCGGGACCAGGAGCTGACGAGACTGTTCGCACGTGCCACGGCGTCCGAGCAGGCATTCCTGCGCCGGCTGCTGATCGGCGAGCTGCGCCACGGCGCACTCGACGGGGTCATGGTCACGGCGATCGCCGCGGCCGCCGCTGTGCCGTTGGCAGCGGTGCGCCGGGCCTACATGCTCAGCGATGATCTCGCGGTGGTCACCACCGCGGCGTTGCGCGGCGGTGCCGACGAGCTGACGACGATCCGGCTCCAGGTCATGCGGCCGGTCCAGCCAATGCTGGCCTCGAGCGCCCCCGATCCGGCTGCCGCGCTGGGTGACGACGACGTCATCGCGGACGCCAAGATCGACGGCGCCCGCGTGCAGGTCCACCGCGACGGCGAGCGCGTGGCGGTCTTCACACGCAGTCTGCGCGACATCACCGACGAGGTCCCGGGCATCGTCGCGATGGTGCGGAGCCTGCCCGTCGATGCCGTGATCCTTGATGGCGAGGCGGTGTCGTTCCGCGACGACGGCAGGCCAGAGCCGTTCCAGGTCACGATGCAACGGCTCGGAGACGACGGCGGCGGCGAAGGGGACCCGTCGACCGTCGTGCGGTTCTTCGACTGCCTCCACCACGCCGGCGACGACCTCATCGACGCGCCGCTGACGCGCCGGCTGGCCGCGCTCGACACCGTGGTGCCGGCGGACGCGCTGGTCCGGCGCCGAGCACTGACGTCCGCCGCCGACGCCGCCGCGTTCTTCGACGAAGTCGTCGCCGCCGGGTTCGAGGGCATGGTCGTCAAGGACACCGCCAGCCCGTACGAGGCCGGACGCCGTGGCGCCGCCTGGCGCAAGGTCAAGCCGTCGTGGACGCTCGATCTGGTGGTGCTCGCGATCGAGTGGGGGTCGGGCCGGCGGCGTGGGTGGCTGTCAAACCTGCACCTGGGCGCCCGCGACCCCGCCGGAGGGTTCGTCATGCTCGGCAAGACGTTCAAGGGCATGACCGACGAGATGCTGGCCTGGCAGACCGAGCGCTTCTTCGAGCTCGAGACCGGCCGTGACCGGCACGTCGTCAACGTCGCGCCGGTCCAGGTCGTCGAGGTCGCCGTCGACGGCGTGCAGCACAGCAGCCGCTACCCGGGCGGCGTCGCGCTGCGGTTCGCTCGGGTCCGCCGCTACCGCGACGACAAGACCGCCGACCAGGCGGACACCATCGACACGGTACGGGCCATCCGCGACCGCACCTGACCTTCTCCGGGGAGCGAGATCACCACATCTGCAAATGCCTCCCACACGGTCGTCCCCACCGCTCCGGGGAGCGAGCTCACCACATCGGGCGAACGCCTCCCCACACGGTCCCGACCACCTCCCGCGCGGCCGCCCCACGACGCCGCCGTCCACAAGGGCGCGCCCGCGACCGCGCGACCGACGGCGCCCGTGGCACATACTGCGCCGGACGCGTGTCGCGGACGGCTCGCGCAGCCCGACAGGAGGCGACGTGCACGACTTCACCCCGCTCGAATCCGGCGCACCACGACAGATCACGCCGACTACGCCGGCCGACCACTTCGAGGTGCTCACGCGTGCGGTGTTCAACGCCGGCATCTCCTGGCGGGTCGTGCAGGCGCACTGGGCCGCGATCGCCGACGCGTTCGCCGACTTCGACCCCGGCATCGTCGCCGGCTACGACGAACACGACGTCGAGCGCCTGGTCGCCGACGAGCGGCTGATCCAGAGCCGCGGCAAGCTGGCGGCCATCCCCGACAACGCCAGGACGTTCGTGCGCCTGGCCAGCGAACATGATGGGTTCGACACCTGGCTGGACGGTGTCGGTGACTACGACGCTCGGGAGCGGGCGCTCTGCAGGCGGTTCAAGTACATCGGCGAGTTCGGTGCGTACTGGTCCCAGTACACTCTGGGCATGGAGGTGCCCGACTACCGGGACTGGGCGCAGTCCCGTGGGCGCACGCTGCCAGCGGCCCTGCGCGACGACGGGTGACCGTACCGGCTGCGCGCTCGGGTCCAGGGGCGGCGGTGTGGCGGTGACGCCACGGCGGCGGTTCACGCGGGAGGAGCTGGAGAGCTTCCGCAACGCGACGGTGCCTGACCTCGTCGGGCCGGGCCTGCGCCTGCTGTTCGTGGGCATCAACCCCGGACTGTGGACCGCCGCCACCAACACCCACTTCGCCCACCCGGGAAACCGCTTCTACCCGGCCCTGCTGCGTGGCGGCGTCATCGGGCGGGCGATCGACCCGGCGGCGGGCATGGACGACGAGGAGCGGGCGCACCTGATCGAGCGCGGCATCGGGATCACCAACATCGCACCGCGGGCTACGGCGCGCGCGTCCGAGCTCAGTCGCGACGAGCTGCGAGCGGGCGCCCGCGACCTGGTCAGACGAGTCGAGGGGTGGAAGCCCGCCGTCGTGGCGATCGCGGGCATCACCGCCTACCGGGTCGCTTTCGAGCGACCACGCGCACAGACGGGACGCCAGGACGAGCTGCTTGGTGGCGTCGAGCTGTGGATCGTGCCCAACCCCAGCGGGCTCAACGCCCACGAGACAGTCGCGACGCTGGCCGCCGCGTACCGGCGGGTCGCCAGGGCCGCGGGGCTCGACGTGACAGGCGGCAGCTAGCGCCCTCGACTTCCGTGGGTGATCGGAGCGATGACCGTCGCGTCGAGGACACAGCGGGCCGAGCACATCTGGGAGGGCCTCCCAAAGACGCGGGCGAGGACTCGTTCGTCAAGCACGCGCTGCAGGATCGTCACACCGACGACCTCCGTCAGCAGGCCGCCGGCACCAGCCACGAACGCCAGTGCCAGCCCCACGGGTAGGGTCGTGACGACCGCGAGCGCGGCGAACGGGATGCTCGCTGCGAGCACGGCCCACGTGAGCACACGCAGCGGCGCGCCGCTCGCGGCGAACCGGTTGCTGACGAGCATCACGCCGAAGGCGCCGGCCCCGACGGCTGCGTTGAGGAACCCGAAGCCCTGCGCGCCGACGGCCATGACATCCGTCGCAACGAGCAGCAGCGCGACCAGGGCGATGCCGTCCACGAGGTTCATGACGACCATGAACAGCAGTGGCACCGCCACGTCCGCCGAAGCGATGACGGCACGTACCCCGTCCACGAACTGGTGCGCGAACGACGTGCCGGCGGCGTCACCGGCGACCGCGGACGCGGACGGGAGCGTCAGAGGGCGGAGCAGTACGAGCGCCAGACCGAACATCACGCCGTTGGCGACGAACGCGATTGGCGGGTGTCCGAGCACCAGCCCTCCCCGGAGTGCCGGCCCGACGACGACGGTCGACTCGACCGTCGTGAACAGGGCGTTGGCCGCGGCCAGGTCGACGGTGGGGACGGTCCACGGGATGAGCGCGGCGACCGCGGGATAGCAGGGCGTCCCGGCGATGGTGGCGCCGAACGTCAGCGTGAGCACCGCCAGCGGCGACCACTCCGCGACCACCGCCAGGGTCAGCGCGCACATGCATCCCACGCGCGTGGCATGAGCGAGCCCGAGCAGGGTCTGACGGTCGTAGCGGTCGGCGAGGACGGACGTAGCCGTATCCGCACCCCAGTCCAGCGCTGCGAGCTCACCGAAGAAGTCACCGCCGCCGAGCTCGCGTACGGTCTCACCATCTATCGAGACACGTGCGACGCCGTCGAGGACGACGTGGAAGTCACGCGCCGACGACCAGCGGTCGACGACGACGTTGCCGACGTCGACGTGGTCGTGTCGTGAGACCCGTGTCAGCCACTCGACGGTCGGGGCGTCAAGGGTCGCCAACAGCGGGTGCTTTCGGATCGTGGCCGCGTCGATCGTCGGCGCGGTCAACCAGACCTGATCCACCCCCGGCTCCGTGCGGTCGGTGCGGGACGTCGGCGCTTCGAGTGTCGCGACGTCGGTGGTTGCGAACACATCGAGCACCCGGTCGACGTCGCGCTTCGTGGTGGTGAAGTTCATGATCGCGAGGCGTACGCAGTAGCGCCCACCCAGCCGTGTCGACGACAGGAACGCGATGCCGCTGTCGTTGACCTGGTCGAGCAGGGCGGCGTTGACCGCCGCGATCCTCGCCTCGTCCGCTCCGTCGACGCGGCGCCGGAAGCACACGATCCCGAGCGTGGCTCCCGCGAGCAGCTCCAGGTCCGCATGCGCCTCGATGCGCCGCTGCGCGGTCCTGGCGAGATCCATGGCCCGATCGATCGCGGCCCGGGAAGGCGGCCAGCCCGAAGTAGCGAAGGGACAGCCACACCTTGAGCGAGGGTGCGGCGCGGCTCAGCTGCAGTCCCCTGTCAGCGAAGTTGACCTCCACGGCGGCGTCGTCGATGGCGGTGTCGCGCAGGTAGTCGGGCACGATCTCGAACGCGTCGCGCGGCAGGTGCCCCTCACGGACCAGCAGACCCCCACATTCGACCGGCTGGTACAGCCATTTGTGGGATCGAGGGTCACCGAGTCGGCGAGCTCGATCCCTGACAGCAGCGCACGACCCCGTTCCGTGAGCGCCGCAAAACCGCCGTAGGCGGCATCGACGTGGAGCCACACCGCGCGGTCACGGCAGATGGCCGCAAGGTCCACGAGCGGATCGATCGCCCCCGTGTTGGTCGATCCGGCCGCCGCCGCGACGAACAGTGGAACCCGGCCGGCGGCGAGGTCGGCGTCCATCGCGCCGACCAGGGCGTCGGTCCGCATGCAGTACGTGGCATCGACGGGCAGCACGCGCACCTGGTCGGGGCGGAAGCCGAGTGTGCGTGCCGCCCGTACGACGGAGGAGTGTCCCTGGTCGGAGACGTAGACGACCGCGTCGGCGGTCATCGCACCGATGAGGGTCTCCCGGGCACAGGCCAGCGCGGTCATGTTCGCGGCCGAGCCGCCGCTGGTCAGCAGGCCACCCGCGGAGGACGGGTAGCCGATCCACTCGGCGAACCAGTCGATCACCAGCACCTCGAGCTCGGCCGGGCCGGCGGCCGCGATCCACGCGCTCGATTCGAAGTCGAGCGCGCTGGCGATGAAGTCGCCGATCGCCGAAGGAAACGTCCCGCACGTCGGGATGTGGGCGAAGAACCAGGGTGATGCGCACGCGCAGCGAACGGCACCACGTCGTCGCCGAGCTGACCGAGGAGCTCGGCCGACGTCGTCCCGTGTTCTGGCGCATCGGTCCCGAGACGGTCGTCGAGCTCTCGACGACCCAGGTGCAGCAGCGCCGGTGGATCGTCGGCACGCGTCAGGTGGTCCACGACGAAGTCGACGGTAGCGTGGCCGAGTCGCCGCATCACGTCCGCGTCGAGCACCAGCGAGACGAGTCGGTTGTGGCTGTTGCATCATCTGTGGCCATCGCGGCGCCTCCCTCGGCTCGGCGGTCCGGTCCACGCGACACACGATCCATCCGCAGCGTCCACGAACCGTTACCGCCGGACGGGGCCCGGCCATCCGTCGGCACGTCGCGCAGTCGTGCCACCCACCGCCCGGCCGCGCAGAGGCGGACGTGGCGACTGCCGTGACGTTGCCGGGACGCCGGACGGTCAGGTCGCGCCGATCGGCGGATCCTGGTCGGGAGAGCGGTGATGCAGCGCACGGACGGCGTCATCCGGGCGGCTGCGCGCCCGGAGCCCCAGCCACCTGTCACTGCAGCTGATGCCATTAGCCATCGCAGGCGATGGGACTGGCCGCGGGGAAACGGGACCGCTCGACGAGAAGGTGGCGCGTCGCAGCCATCCGCCTGGCGACGACGCCGAGCGTGCCGGTGACAGGGACGACGATGCAACGCCGTGGACGCCAGATCCCCGGGGTGGCACGCGCGGCAGACACCAGGTCACGGGTGGCACGCGCGGCTGACACCAGGTCACGGGTAGCACGCGCGGCAGGCACCAGGCCACGGGTGGCTGCGCGGCTGAGATCAGGTCGCGGCCGGCATGTGGTGGCCGCCGCCGATCGGGATCGATCAGCTCGTAGCGTCCCGGCCACCGCGTGCGCAGCCTGGTGCGGGGGTCCGCCTCGTCCGCGACGAGCACCGTGTCCCCGGTGTCGGCGTCGATCGCGGTACGTCAACGGCCGGTGGCGCCGTCATGCCGACCGCGTGGTGCCGGCGTGCGTTCGGCACTGGAGGTCCATGGCCGGATGACGGGCCGACCTCGGTGGCCGTGGGCTGCGCTGTGTGGTCGTGCATGCCGACGGACTGCCTCGATCTCACCGGCATGCGACCGGCTCGGTCGCAGCGGACGGTGGTCGCGCTTGTCGCGGCCGTCGGCCGGACAGGCGAGTCCTCAAGGTCTGCGCGCCCGGACGAAGCGCAGGCGGCCCGTCAGGTCGGCCAGAGCGCCGACAGCGGAGAGTCCCGCCGCCTGCGCGTGGTCAGCGGCCTGGCCGACCCGTCGTTCGTCGAGTTCGAGCAGCAGCCATCCGCCGGGGCGCAGCCACTCCATCGCCAGTGCGATCAATCGGTCCGAGACCTCGTGGCCGGTCGGACCGGCGATCAGCGCGGTGGAGGGATCCCAGTCGGCTACCTCCGGAGGCACGTCCGCGAGCTCGTCCTCGGCCAGGTACGGCGGATTGGAGATCAGCACGTCCACCGTGCCCTGCAGCGCGTCGGGCACCGGTTCCAGCAGATCCCCCGGTCGCACGTCGACGTCGACGCCGAGGCGGGCGGCGTTGTCGACGGCGAGCGCGACGGCGGCGTCATCCACATCGGTTGCGATGACCTGCACGTCCGGGCGCTCGACTGCGATGGCGCACGCCACCGCGCCACTGCCTGTGCAGGGCTCGACCACGATGGCACCGGTGGGCAGCAGCTCGAGCGCGAGCTCGACGAGCAGCTCCGTCTCGGGCCGGGGCACGAAGACGCCCGGACGCAGCATCAGGTCGTGCGCTCGGAAGCCGGTCGCACCGAACACCAGCTGGAGCGGCTCGCGCGAGGCGCGGCGGTCGACGAGGCGGTCGAGTGCGGCGGCTTTGTCGGCGTCGAGGACGTCTGCCGACCGGCGCACCAGCTCCGCCGCCGACCACCCCAGCACGTGGCGGACCAGCCACCGGGCCTCAGTGCGCGGCGAGTCGATCCCCGCGTCCGCGAGCCGTCCGGTGATCTCGTCGAGCGCGGCCGCGACGGTCGGCGGCGCGACGATCACGTCGACGGCACCATGCTCGAGCGGACGGCGGCGCGACCTCGGTCAGTCGGCAAGCGCGAGTGCCTCCAGCCGGCGTCGCTGCTCCTCGGCCACCAGCCCCGACAGCAGCTCCGACAGCGCGCCGTCCATGACCTCAGACAGGTTGTGTACCGACAGGCCGATACGGTGGTCGGTCACGCGGCTCTGCGGGAAGTTGTAGGTGCGGATCTTCTCGGAGCGGTCCCCCGTGCCGATCTGCGACAGCCGCGCCTCCGCGCGCTCCCTGGCGGCGCGGTCCTGCTCGAGCTGCAGCAGGCGGGCCCGCAGGATGTGCAGCGCCCTCTCCCGGTTCTGCAGCTGCGACTTCTCGTCCTGGCATGACACCACGAGGCCCGTCGGCTCGTGTGTGATGCGGACGGCGGAGTCGGTCGTGTTGACCGACTGCCCACCCGGTCCCGACGACCTGTACACGTCGATCCGCAGGTCGTTGGGGTCGATGATGACGTCGACCTCGTCGGCCTCGGGCATGACCGCGACCGACGCCGTGGACGTGTGGATCCGGCCGCCGGACTCGGTCTGGGGCACACGTTGCACGCGGTGGACGCCCGACTCATGCTTGAGCTGGGAGTAGGCACCCTTGCCCGAGACCTGGAAGACGACCTCCTTGACGCCACCGATGCCCTGCTCGGACGCGCTGATCTGTTCGGTCTTCCACCCGGCCCGCTCGGCGAAGCGGGTGTACATCCGGTACAGCTCACCGGCGAACAGCCCGGCTTCGTCGCCCCCGGCACCCGCCCGGATCTCGACGATCACGTTGCGGTCGTCGTGCGGGTCGCGTGGCAGCAGCTGGAGGCGCAGCTCCTCCAACAGCTGCCCCGCACGCGCGTCGAGCTCCTCGGCCTCGCCGCGGAAGGCCGCCTGGTCCTCGGCACCGGCCTCGCGCGCCAGCTCGCGTGCCGCCTGAGCGTCGCCGGTCACCTCTCGGTAGGTGCGGTAGGTCTCCACAACGCCGGCGAGGTCGGAGTGACGCTTGGCCGTCTCGGCGTAGCGCTGGGGGTCGGAGAAGATCTCAGGGTCGCCCAGCGACGCGGTCAGCTCTTCGTAGTCGCGCTCGATCTCGTCGAGGCGCGCGAACAATCGATCGGACATGGTGAACCTTCGACGGTCGGCGGCAGGTAAAGCTTCGGGGCGGTGTGACCGCGCTACCCGCCGCCGGCCGGCTCGTCGGCCGTGCGCGGCACCGCCTCGTCGGCGGGCTGCGCAGCCGCCGTGTCGTCCGGTCCCCAGACCACCGGTGACGGGAGCGTCGCCGGCACGCGGCCCGCCAGCTCGTCGGGAGGCACGACGGCCTCGAAGGCGCGCAGCGCCACCTCGACCATCTCCGGGTCGGATGGTCGCGTCGTGATGTGCTGCAGCCACAGGCCGGGCTTCATCAGCGCCCGGACCAGAACGTTGTCACGACCCGCACCCAGGCGCAGCCCCTCGTAGGCGAGGCCGGCGACGATCGGCAGCAGCGCGACCCGCAGCAACACGTGGTAGGCGATGCCGGCCACCACGCCGTCCCCCGGTGGGGGCAGCAGCGAGCCGGCGACCGAGTACACGATGATCGCGATGAGCATCACCATGATCAGGAAGTTCGTGCCGCAGCGCACGTGCCTGGTCGAGTGCCGGCCGATCGACGCGGGCTCGAGCGGCTCGCCGTGCTCCCACGCCGCGATCGTCTGATGCTCGGCCCCGTGGTAGGCGAACACGCGCCGGATGTCACCGACCAACGCGATCGCCATCAGGTAGCCGAGGAAGATGGCGACCCTGATGACGCCCTCGACCAAGTGGTAGACGAGTCCGTCGCCGACCGCCGAACGCACCGGCGCAAGCCCCAGGTTGGGAAGCACGACGAAGACACCGACGAAGAGCAGCAGCGCGAGCAGGAGGCTGCCACCGAACTCGCTGGACGACAGCTGCTCGTCGTCCTCCACCGACTCGTTGGCGGAGATGGTCAACGCACGCGTTCCCACCTTCAGCGCGTCGACCAGGGCGAACATGCCGCGGAACAGCGGCAGGCGCCACAAGCGGACGCGTCGGGGCAGGTCACTCGTGGCGTGGCGCTCGAGGTAGATCTCGCCAGACGGGCGACGCACGGCGACCGCCCACGCGTCGGTGCCACGCATCATCACGCCTTCGATGACCGCCTGGCCACCGTAGTAGGCGAGCGCTTCGTCGGATGCCATGGATGGCGACCTCGCGTGCCGGGTGCGTGGCTAGGAGCTGGCGTCCTTCGTCCCGCTGCGCTTCGCCGCCTCGGCCTGCTTGGCCTGCGACTTTGCGTAGCGCTGCCGGTAGCGCTCGACACGGCCACCGGAGTCGACCAGCTTCTGCTTGCCCGTGTAGAAGGGGTGGCACACGTTGCAGAGCTCGACGCGGATCTCCGACCTGGTGCTGCGGGTCGTGAACTCGTTGCCGCACGAGCACCGCACCGTCGCGAGCATGTAGTCGGGGTGGATATCAGCCTTCATGTACTCGCTCCTTGGACTGCGCCGGTTTCCGAACGGCGCAGATGCACACCCTAGCCCGGATTCTCCCGGTGTCGCCGTGGACGAGAGTGGGTTGAGCAACCAGTCGGGCACGGCGGCGTTGCCCGCGCTGGTAGTGCGCGCGAACCGACGCTGGTGACGCCGCGCCGCCGCGGCCCGCGGCGGGGACCACCGTCAGCTTGTGGTTTCGATGTGCAGGACCGCAGGGGCGGTCTGGAAGGCCTCGGCGGTACGCCGTCCGGTGCCGGTGATGATCAACGCGAGGTTGTTGCCGGACGTCCAGCCAGAGCGGTTGACGACCTCCTGCACCACGGCAGCAAGGTTGGGAGTGCGCTGCCCGGCGCCGCGGGCACCGA
>DATHVN010000069.1 GCA_035461305.1 Euzebyales bacterium
GCAGTAGACGCGGTTCGCATGCGTCGTCGATCCGATCGTCGCACCGCACGTCGGGCACCGGCGAACCCCGGGCGGGTCGACGCCGCCGGCGGCGCGGATGGTGCACATCCACGAGCATCGTTTCGCTGTCGGCGGACGTCCAGGTGGCATGACGCCGCCGCAGTACGCACACCGCCCCCGGTTGTTGCGAGTGTGCTGCCCCGGTACGCGTCATCGTGCCAACCATCCATCTTCCGGGATGGATTGAACCCGCCGACCGAGTGCTAGCCGCGCGGGCTCAGGACCCGGCAAGCTACCCGACCCTGCGTCCATCGCGACACCGGCCGGCCTCAAAACGCTTCGCATGCGCTGCGTTCCGTCAGGTCATGAGATCGACGGCCACCGCAAACGCGACGATGAACCCACACCCCATGCGGTGGTGCGCGGCCACCGGCCGACGAACTCGACGAGGCGGGTCACGCCGGCGCGGCCCACGGTTCGACCATCACCAGCAGCCGCCACCTCCGGGCGTCGCGGTCGACGACGACCAGCGGCACCCGATCCGGGTACGAGGAGTGCCCGAGGTGGACGTCGACGATGTCGTGTTCCTCGGCCAACGATCTGATCACCAACTCCACGAGCCCTTCGACCGTCACCGGCCGTCACCGGCGGTCACGACGGCGCGGATCGCGGTGAGCGCGGCATCGGGGCGGTGCAACTCGTTGCGGTACCAGTCGCGTTCCCCGGGCAGGTAGGCCGGGCTGTCGTCGTCGGTCTCGTCGTGGTCTGGTGTGCGTGGTTCAACGTTCATGCTGTGATCTTCCTTGTGCAGATCGTGGCCAGGACCGGGGCCGGCTTCATCGGCGCCCGGTCACTTTGCTCGGCCTGGCGGTCGGCGGACGTCCCGGTGGCATGATGTCGCCGCAGTACGCGCACCGCCGCGGCTGTCGCGAGTGTGTGGCCCCGGTACGCGTCATCGTGCTAGCGATCCATGTTCGGAATGGATTGAACCCGCCGACCGGGTGGCAGTCGCGCGGGCTCAGGACCCGACAAGCTACCCGACGGTGCGTCCATCGCGACACCGGCCGGCCGGACAGTGCGTGAGCCCCCACTGGTCGCCTTCGGCGCGGCTGATCGCGGCGCACCGTCGCGGCGCATTTGCATAGCTCGGTCTTGGACAACCGCGAGTTTCGGAGAGTTTCAGGCCCTTCGCGACGCAACCACGACCGGACCACCCCGATCACCCAGGTTCCTAACTTCGAAAACCCGCATTTCTGGGACCTGCGACCCGGTATTGCGGCGCCGATGGACCCGACACGAATGGCCCCATGGTCTCGGACACCCACCATCCCTGGTCAGCGGTTTGGCGCACTGGAAACGCTGGCGGTCGGGTGAAGTCCCACCTCAACCTGGACCCGTTGGTAGATGGAAATGCTGTTGTATGCCGCACTGGTCTCCCGGCCGATCTCTGACGCATCCGCGTCCGACGGGCGACGACCCGCCGCTTGGGAGAACACGGAAGTCGGCCGATCGGCTCGCCAACACCGGCCCGGACGCCACGTGCCGAACGGCACTGGTGATACAGCGCGCCGGATGCGAACGTAAGTTCACGTCCTAACGCTGAGCCGGTGCAAACCATCAGCCTCCGGGCCTTGTGCCGGCGAGGGGGGTGGTCAGCAATGGTAATCGCCCTGCGGGTCATCGCGATAGTCGCCTGCTGCGTCTTGTGCGGCTGGGGCATCGCGACGGCGGTACGTCGGTCCAAAGAGCGCCGCGCTCGCGCAGCGATCCACCAATAGCCCAAGAGCATCGCGGGCCGCTGTCTCGCGCGGCCCGGATGCGCCTTGGAGCAGACACCCGAGGAAGGTGAGATAATAATGAGCACACCCCTGAGAGATCCGCCAATCGAGGACCAACGCTCGAGCCGCACAGCGGGCGAGCTGGCAGCCTCGACTCCGCATCACCCGTGGCGTCACTTCATGCGGCACCTTCTCGAGATGACCGCCGTGATGGTCGTCGGGATGTTCGCGGCAGCGTTCGTCTTGATGGTTGTCCTCAACCTGGCCATCGACGAGATCACCTGGGAACAGGCACTGGTCTACTATCCCGTCCACGCGTTGCTTGCGGTCGCCATCGGCATGAGCGTGCCGATGGTCCCGTGGATGCGACGCCGCGGGCATAGCCGCAGAAGCGCGTACGAAATGGCGGCGGTCATGGCTGTTCCTGTGATCCCGTTCGTCTGTCTGGCCTTGTTCGACGTGGTCAAGGGGGCACAGTGCGGGCTGTACTGCATCATCGGCTTCCTCGCCATGCCGGCCCTGATGTTCTACCGACGAGGTGAATACGGACTAGCCGCGTCGCCTGCGTAACGCCTCCGATTCCGCTGCATGTCGCTGAGGTCTGGCTGGCAGCCTGACCGCGAGAAGCCTCAGGCGTGCAGATGCCCTTCCACCCGCCGAAAGTCTGTCAACAGCGAGATCCCCGTCAGCCAACGACGAGGGGTCCGCTCATGACATCAGCAGGTGCAGGACAACGTGTCCAGGAGTGCCCGTGAACATACGGTTCGTCAACAGCGTCGACGGGCGTCGCCGCGAAGGTCTCCGCCCACCACAAGAGGCCGTCCGGTAGGTTCACCGTCACGTCCCGACGTGACACGCGTGGACCCCGCCGCCCGTCCCCACCGACGGGGTCCACGAGTCCGTAGAACGCCGTCTCAGGGCGTTTCGAGACACCTCACGCGCGTCTTGCGCCTCAAATGTGACAGTGTCCCATTTGCTGAGTGGTGTGTTCGAGTGCGGCGACGCGGTCCGCCAGCACACGCAACCGCACCATCACCTCCGCCTTGTCACCCGCCTCCGCGGCGTCCAACCCGGCGACCGTGTCCCCGAGATCGTCAAGACGTTCGACAATCTCGGTCATGTCGACCTCGACGCGTACCAACGCCCGCAACGGTGCGGGATCGTGGTCGGTCACGCCGCGCAGCATGCCGTCGCTGGGAACTTGAGCACGTAGGCGTCGCCGTCCACCCGCTCGGCTAGCTCGTCAGGCGAGTACAGCCATCCGGTGTGCGGTGACCAGCCGTGCGCGCCTTGCGGTGCTCTGAGCGGTTCCGCGGCGTTCATGCGACCGGCCGACCGTCGAGGATCTCGTCGATCGTGTTCATCTCGGCCTCGAGCACGTCGACGTCTCTCGGGTCGTCCGCCTGCTGCAGGTGCAACAGCAGCCGGCTGAGCGTGCCTATGAGGCGGCTGCGGCGTTCGACCGCGGCGCCCTCGTCGTCGACGCGGGTCATCAACCGGTTGATCTCGGTCTCGTCGAGCATGCGTTCGTGGTTCTGTGTTTGACTTGCCATGTCCACACCTCCGTAGTGTGGGCCGGCCCCGGGTCTGGTCCTGCATGCGCCGGGGCGCTGATCTGTGCGCGTTGACAGGACGGCGGGCGGAGGGCCGCGGACGCGTCGAGCTACCCGTGTGCTACCGGGCGCGTGACGACAGACGGGTACAGCGGGTACCGGGTTACACCGGTGTGACCATGAACGCGCTGGTCAGCCGCTCAGGTAGGGATAATTGGTGAACGGCGGGGACGGTCGGGACCGGTCTGGGGGACCGGAGATCCCCGGTTCAAATCCGGGCATCCCGACCCACCCCCGCCAGCGGCAGCGACCGCCGGCACGCGGGGCCCCGCCCCATCCGTCCGCGCGGTGCGGACCGCTGCCCGCGCTCAGGTCCCCGCCGTGCCGCTCGTGAGCGGTGACTCCGACGCCGCGGGTCACGGGCAGCCCGAGGACCGACGACGGCCACCGCGCAGGGGACGCCCGCTGACCGCGCAGGGGACGCCCGCTGACCGCGGAACGTGACGACGTCACCGCGGGTCTGCGGCACGCGCCTCGGGCAGGCGCGTCACGCGTCACACGCATCACGTGGCACATACCATCTGTGGTTGGTGGACACCGCGTCCACAGGCAGCGAAGGATGATGTGTGGCCCGTTCCCAGCAGTTCTCCAACGTTGTCGTCGCAGGCGTGGCCCACGTCGACGCACCACACGTCATCACCAGCGAGGACATCGAATCCCGCCTGGCGGAGACCATGACGAGGCTCCGCATGCCGGCGGGCACGCTGACGGGGCTCGCGGGCATCAACGCGCGCCGCTACTGGGACGAGGGCACGAAGCCGAGCGACGCGGCCGCGATGGCCGGGGGCAAGCTCCTGGCCGACATCGGGATCGACCGCCGGGACATCGGCGCGGTGATCAACACCAGCGTGGACCGCGACTGGCTCGAACCGTCGACGGCGTGCATCGTCCACCACAAGCTCGGGCTGCCTGCGGAGGCGCTCAACTTCGACGTCGGTAACGCCTGCCTCGGGTTCATCAACGGCATGGCGCTGACGGCCGCGATGATCGAGCGGGGCGACATCGACCATGGCATCGTCGTCGACGGCGAGAGCGCCCGCTTCGTCGTCGAGTCGACCATCGCCCGTCTGGCAGACCCGTCCTGCGACCGCGACCTGTTTCGCGCGTCGTACGCGACCTTGACGTTGGGCTCCGGCGCAGCCGCCATGCTGCTGTCGCGGCAGGACCTGGCCGAGGACGGCCATCCGTTCCGAGGCGTCGTCTCGCGCGCCGCGACCGAGCACCACGAGCTGTGCCAGGGTCAGCCGGACGACATGCGCACCGATGCCACGGGCCTGCTGACCGCGGGGCTCGCGCTGGCGAAGGACACCTGGCAGGACGCGGTCGACGTCTTCGGATGGGACACCGGCACGCTCGACGCCGCGTTCATCCACCAGGTGAGCCGCGCACACACGCGTTCGGTGACCGCCGCGCTGAGTCTGCGGCAGGACCGCATCCCGCTGCTGTATCCGTCGTACGGCAACATCGGACCCGCCGGGCTGATCATCACGTGGTCCAAGGAGGCCGACGCCGGTCGCCTGACGCCGGGTGACCGCCTTGGGCTGCTGGGGATCGGCAGCGGCCTGAACTGCGCGATGGCCGAGGTGCTGTGGTGAGCCGACGTGGTGGGGACGTCCGACCGGACCGCCAATGACCTCAGCTGCAGCCGGCGACGATCTGGCGCTGCCCGCGTCGCGGGTCTACGCCACGGCGGACGGCATGCTGCGCTACGTCGACGAGGGCACTGGGCCGGCGGTCGTGTGCGTCCACGGCAACCCCACCTGGTCGTTCCACTACCGCAGGCTGTTACGCGCGCTGTCCACCGACCACCGGGTCATCGTCCCCGACCACCTCGGCATGGGTCGGTCCGACATGCCGTCCGAGCGTCACTACGGGTTCGACCTCGCCGCCCGCGTCGCCGACTTCAGCGACCTGATGGACCACGTCGGCGTCGGCATCAGCCGGCCGGCCACCCTGGTGGTCCACGACTGGGGGGGTGCGATCGCGTTGGCGTGGGCGACGCGTCAGCCACACCGGGTCGGACGCCTGGTGGTGCTGAACACCGCGGTGTTCCCGGTGCCCGACCGGCTCCGGTTCCCATGGCTGCTGCGCCCCTTCCGCGTCCCGTGCCTCGGCGAGGTGCTGGTCTGCGGTCTCAACGCCTTCGTCCGCGGCACGTTGTGGATCGGTGCACGCCGGCAGCGCCTGCCGGCGCCGGTGCGCCGCGCCTACCGCGCGCCCTACGACTCCTGGCACCGCAGGACCGCGGTCCTGCGGTTCGTCCGAGACGTGCCGGCGGCACCGCGTGGCCCCACGCATGCGCTGCTGGCCGAGACCGACGCGGAGCTGCACCGGTTGGCCGACCGTCCGACCCTCATCGTCTGGGGCATGCGTGATCCTGTCCTGGGGCCGCCGATCCTCGATGAGTGGCGGCGCCGCCTGCCCGCGGCGGAGGTGCACGCCATCGGCGACGCCGGCCACCTGGTCCTCGAGGACGCACCTGAGACGGTCCCGATGATCGCGGCGTTCCTCGCGCGGACGCGGTGGACGGTCGATCACCCATGACCGCACCCGATCAGGTCCGGCCGGGTGGTGTCGACACCCTGCCCGCACTGCTCGCAGGCCTGGTCACGGCGGCGCACGAGGCACCGGACCGGCGGGCCCTGGTGCTCGCCGACGGCGACACCCTGACCTTCGCCGCGCTGCTGGACCGGGTCACGCGCGCCGCGGCCGGCCTGGCGACCCACGGCATCCGACGGGGCATGCGCACGGTGCTGTTGACACCACCCGGGCCGGACTTCGTCGTGGCGGCCTTCGCCCTGCTGGCCCGCGGCGCGGTGCCCGTGCTCATCGACCCGGGCATCGGCGTCCGCCGCATCGGGGCCGCCCTGCACGAGATCGCGGCGGAGGCGTTCGTCGGCTCCGATCGCGCGCACCTCGCCCGGCGTGTGCTCCGGTGGGCGCCCACAGCGCGACACCTCGTCGTGACCGCGTCGACACGTGCGCCGCGCCTGGTCGGCGGAGCCGGCGCGGCGAGCCTGGTGCAGCTGGAACGGCGTGCCCGGACGCCCGGTGACCACATGGCATGGACGCCGCAGCGTCCGGACCACGAGGCCGCACTGCTGTTCACGTCCGGATCGACGGGTGCGCCGAAGGCGGTCGTCCACCGGCATCCACACCTGTCCGCGACAATGACGACCCTGCGCACGACGTACGACCTGGAGCCCGGCGAGGTCACCATCGCGACGTTCCCGCCGTTCGCGCTGTTCGGACCGGCGCTCGGCCAGACCACGGTGCTGCCCGACATGGACTTCACCCGTCCCGCGGCGGCCGATCCCGATCACCTGCGTGACCTGATCGCCGAGCACCGCGCCGACCTGCTGTTCGCCTCGCCCGCCCTGCTCGCGGCGCTCGCCGCCAACGGCCGGCCCCTGCCGTCGCTGCGCCTGGTCCTGTCCTCGGGTGCACCCGTGCCCGGTCACGTCGTCGACGCCATCACGTCACTGCTGCCTGCGGGGGCGGCGGTCACGACGCCCTACGGCATGACCGAGGTGCTGCCGATCTGCGTGACCGGGGGCGACGAGCTCCGCGCAACCGCGACCCTGCTCGACCCGCCGCGCGGCGTGTGCGTGGGCGCACCGGTGCCGGACACCGATGTGCTGGTGATCGACGTCGACGACCGGCCGGTCGCCAGGATCACCGCCGACGACGGTCTGCCGGACGGATGTGTCGGCGAGCTCGTGGTTCGGGGGCCACAGGTGACCGAGGCGTATGCGGGACGTCCCGGGACGACCGCCCGCGCCAAGACCACGTGGGACGGGCGGACGGCGCATCGCACGGGTGACCTGGCGTGGCTCGACACCGACGGTCGCCTGTGGTTCTGCGGTCGCACGGTCCACCGCGTCCTGACGGCCACCGGCCCGATCGACCCCCTGCCGGTAGAACAGCTCGTGCTCGACCATCCGCAGGTCCAGCGCGCTGCGCTCGTGGGCGTGGCCCGTGCCGGCGCCACGCGCCCGGTGCTCGTCGTGCAGCCCACGACGTCCACGCCGGCGCCGTGGCGGGCCGGCGCACGACGGACGCGCGCCAGGCTGGTCACAGAGCTGCGGGCCAGGCTCGACGCGCACCCGCACGGCGCGGTCGTCGACCGGATACTCCTGCGCCGCCGCATCCCGGTCGACGCGCGCCACAACGCCAAGATCGGCTACGAGCAGCTGGCGCGCTGGGCGACGGCCCGGCTGCACAGCCGCGTCACGTGGGTCGGGCGCCGCGCGTTCGGCGGAGGTCCGTGGTGAGCCGTCGCGTTCTGGTGACCGGCGGCGGCGGCGTGATCGGCGGCGCCGTGGTCCGTGCCCTGCTCGACCGTGGCGACGCGGTGCGGTCGTTCTCGCGGGGCGACTACCCGCGCCTGCGCGCGCGTGGCGTCGAGGTGCATCGTGGCGACCTGGCGGACCTCACCGCCGTCGAGCGTGCGGTTGACGGCTGCGACGCGGTCGTCCACACCGCGGCGAAGGCCGACTTCTCGCTGGATCCCGGGCCGTACGTCGCCACCAACGTCGTGGGCACCGCCAACGTGATCGCAGCCTGCCGTCGGCGCGGTGTGGCCCACCTGGTCCACACCTCGACCCCGAGCGTCGTGTTCGACGGCCGATCGATCGCCGGCGGGGACGAATCGCTGCCGTACCCGGCACGCCATGATGCGCCGTACCCTGCCACCAAGGCACGGGCCGAGCAGCTGGTGCTGGCGGCCAACGGCGACGGGCTGGCGACCGTCGCGCTGCGGCCGCACCTGGTGTGGGGGCCGGGCGACACCCAGTTGACCGCCGAGATCCTGCGGCGGGCCCGCGCCGGTCGCCTGCGCCTGGTGGACCACGGCGCTGCGGTCGTCGACGCCACGTTCATCGACGACGCGGCCGCGGCGCACGTGCTCGCCCTCGACGCGCTCGTCGGTCCGGCCGGACCGGAGCAGCGTCAGGTCGCCGGGCGGGCGCTGTTCATCGGCTCCGACCACCCGCTGCCGATCGCCACGATGGTCAACGGCATCCTGTCCGCCGTCGGCCTGCCTCCCGAGCACCGCAGCGTGCCGTTCGCCGTCGCGTACGCGCTCGGCGCCGTGTGCGAAGCGGTCTGGCGCGCGACCCGGCGGGCGGGGAGGCCGCCGGTGACGCGCCACCTCGCCCGCCAGCAGGCCACCAGCCACTGGTTCGACCTGACCGCCGCGCGCCGCGACCTCGGCTACCGTCCCACCGTGACGCCTGAGGAAGGCTTCGAGCGCCTCGCCGCCTCGCTGCGGTCCTCCGCCGTGGGTGAGCGGGACACTGCTGCGGGGTAGGCAGTCGGCATGGGTGACCCGCCCCCGGTCCTGTTCCCGTGTGTCCACGACGCCGGGCGCTCGCAGATGGCCGCGGGCTGGATGCGTGCGCTCGCCGGGGACGGCGTGCGTGTCCTGTCGGTCGGATCCGAGCCTACCGGCCGGGTCAACCCGCACCGCCATCTGCTCGGTGAGCTCGGCGTCGAGCCTCGCCGGTGACGAAGGAGCAACTGATGGACCGGGACACCCACGACCTGTGGATCGAGGGGCGGGCCGCCGCCGCGAGCACCGACGACCTGCTGACCGTCGACGACCCAGCGACGGGAGAGGCGGTCGGACACGTCCCCGCGTGTGGGGCAGCCGACGTCGACCGAGCGGTCGACGCGGCGCGCCACGCGTTCAACACGTGGCGGTGGCTACCGGCGAACGAGCGCGCCGACATGCTGCACGAGGCCGCGGCACGGACGGCGGCAACGGCCGACATCCTCGTCGACGGGCTGCTGCGCGAGCAGGGCAAGGCGCGTCCGGAGCAGGAGGAGGAGGTCGAGTGGTCCGGCACGACCCTGCGCTACTACGCCGAGCTCGCCCGCAACAACCGCGGCCGCGTCCTGCCCAGCGGCGAGCCGCGCACCCAGCTCAATCTGGTGCTCAAGGAGCCGTACGGGGTCGTCGGTGCGATCATCCCGTGGAACTTCCCGCTGCTGCTGCTCGCGTGGAAGCTGGCGCCGGCGCTCGCGGCAGGCAACACCGTCGTGGTCAAGCCCAGCGAGCTGACCCCGCTGACCACGCTCGAGTGGATCCGCTCGTGCTTCGACCACCTGCCCCCCGGCGTCGTCAACGTCGTGACCGGGAACGGCCCCGACGCGGGCGAGGCCCTGGTCCGCCACCCCGATGTGCCGGTGATCGCCATGACCGGCTCGGTCGCGACGGGTCAGCGCATCGCCGGCGTCGCCGCGCCGATGATGAAGCACACCCACCTCGAGCTGGGCGGCAAGGACGCGTTCGTCGTTGCACCCGACGCCTCGGTGGACGAGTCGGTCGAGGCGCTGGCCTACGCTGCGCTGTTCAACGCCGGGCAGGTCTGCACGTCGGCGGAGCGCATCTACGTGCCCTCCGCGATGCACGACGAGTTCGTCGAGGCGGCCGCTGCGCGGGCCGAGACGATCCGCGTCGGTGACCCGAGAGAGAACGACGTCGACATGGGCCCCATGGCGGCCCAGCAGTTCCGCGACAAGGTGGGCGCGCACATCGACGACGCGGTCGGCCGTGGCGCCACGGTCGTGACCGGTGGCGGGGTGCCGGAGGGCCTGGATCGCGGCTGGTTCTACTCCCCCACCGTCGTGTCGGGCGTCGACCACGACATGGTGATCATGCGCGACGAGACCTTCGGGCCGGTCATGCCGATCATGGCCTACGACCGGATCGACGAGGCGATCGCCTACGTCAACGACAGCACGATGGGGCTCGGCGCCACGCTGCGCTCCAGCGACCCCACGCTGATCAAGCGCTTCTTCGAGGAGGTCAAGGTCGGCACGGTGTGGATCAATGATCCACTGACCGACAACTTCGCCGGTCCGTTCGGCGGGATGAAGCTGACCGGAGGCGGACGCGAGCTCGGTGAGGAGGGCCTGGCGTCGTTCCAGGAGACCAAGCACGTGCACTGGGACCTCAGCGGCGACGTGAAGGACTGGTGGTACCCCTACTGACGGCGAGCGACGCGCAGGTCGTCGACCCGGATCCGGCGTTCGACGACCTCGGTCGCGACCTCCCGGAGCCGCCGGCCGTTGCCGCGCGCGTAGTCACGTAGCATTTCGAACCCCTCCGCGGCGGTCGTCCCACACGTGGCCGCGACGAAGCCCTTGGCCTGCTCGATGATCACACGTGAGTCAAGGGCGCCCTGCAGCTGACGGTTCACCTGCTCGCGCCGCTCGTCGTCGGACCCGTGCATCAGGTAGAGGGTGGACACGTCGGAGAACGCGGCGCCGAGCTCCTCCTGCTGCTCCTCCAGGCCACCCGGCTCCTTGCGGTACAGGTTGAGCGCACCGAACACCTGCTCCTCGTACCGCAGGGGGTAGCTGAAGACCGCCAGCATCCCGGCCTCGACCGCACGCGGGCCGAACTCCGGAAAGCGGTCGTCGTCACGGAGGTCGGTGGCCATGACCCGCTCCGCCCTGCGGTACGCCCACAGGCACGGACCCTCGTCGAGCTCGATCTGCAGGTCCTCGAGGTGCTTGAGCGTCTGGTCCGACGACGACACGAAGCGCAGGTCGCGGTTGTCATCGGCCAGCATCACCCCGGCACCGGCGACCTCGAGCACCTCCGTGAGCTCACCAGCAAGCTCGGTCAGGACCTCGTCGAGGTCGTAGTGGTGCACCAACGTCCTCGCGAAGCGCTGGAGCAGTGAGAACGCCGCAGCATCGTTGACCACGCGTCACCTCTCCTCCGTGGGCTCCTGCAACAGTCCATCATCCCCTCGTGGTCCGCTCAGACACCCTGGTCGCGGCTCATCGCGGCGCCGGGGCCCGCGATCCGGCCCTCCGCGGACGACGACGCGCCTGTCTGGACCCGCCACAGCGCCGCGTAGCGCCCGTCGGCTGCGAGCAACGCGTCATGGGTGCCGGCCTCGACGATGCGACCGTCGTGGAGCACATGGATGCGGTCGGCGTGGCGGATGGTCGACAGACGGTGCGCGATGACGATCGAGGTCCGGTCACAGGCCACCCGTTCGAGCGACGCTGGATGGCCGCCTCGGTCTCGTTGTCCACCGCGCTCGTCGCCTCGTCGAGCACGAACACCGTCGGATCGGTGAGGATCGCACGGGCGATGGACAGGCGCTGACGCTGTCCACCTGACAGCTTCTGCCCGCGCTCCCCGATGACGGTGTCGTACCCCCGCGGCAGCGCGGCGACGAACCCGTCGGCCTCTGCGAGGGCTGCCGACCGCAGCAGTTGGGCGTCGGTGGCGCCCGGTCGGCCGAAGCGCAGGTTCTCGCCGACGGTGCCGTGGAACAGGAACACGTCCTGGCCCACGACACCGATGACGCCCCGCAGCCCGGCGAACGTCAGCGTCCGGATGTCGACGCCGTCGAGCAGCACCCTGCCGCGGTCGGGGTCGTACAGCCGCAGCAGCAGCTTGACGATCGTCGACTTGCCCGCGCCGGTCGCGCCGACGAGCGCGTGGGTCTGCCCGGTCGGCACGTGCAGGTCGAGCCCCGACAGCACGGGTGCGCCGTCGTCATACCCGAAGTCGACCTGTTCGAAGGTCACCTCCCCACGCACCGGTGGCGGCAGGACGTCGGTGCCGGCGACCACGTCGGGCGTCTCCTCGAGCAGGTCCAGGATGCGCCGGGTCGAGGCCATGCCGCGTTGGTACAGGTCGAACGTCTCGCCGAGCCTGGTCAGCGGCCACAGCAGGCGCTGGGTGATGAATACGAGCACCGAGTAGACGCCGACCTCGAGCTGGCCGTCCAGCGCTCGGAGGCCGCCGAGGACGAGGATGGCCGTGAAGCCGGCGAGGATCGCCATGCGGATCAGCGGCACGAATGCACTCGACAGGCGGATGGCGTCGCGGTTGGCTTGGGCGTAGCGCTGCGAGCCCGACGCGATGCGGGCCGACTCGCGCCGCTCGGCGGCGAACGCCTTGATCGTCGCGATGCCCTGCAGGTTGTTCGACAGCGTCGCACTGAGCTCACCGGCACGCTCCCGCACGAGCGCGTAACGCGGCTCCAGCGCGTGCTGGAAGCGGATCGATCCCCAGACGATGACCGGGACGGGGAGGAACGCGAGGAGGGCCAGGTCACCGATGAACACGACGAACGCGGCGCCGACCAGCACGACCGTCGTGAGCAGCTGGAGGATCTCGTTCGCCCCGATGTCGAGAAGCGCTCGAGCTGGTTGACGTCGTCGTTGAGGACCGCGAGCAGGCCGCCCGACTGGCGGTCCTCGAAATAGCGCAGCTCGAGCTCCTGGACGTGCGCGTACGCTTCGAGCCGCAGGTCGTGCTGCACGTCCTGGGCGAGGTTGCGCCACAGCACGCGGAACAGGTACTCGAACAGCGACTCAAGGACCCACACGACCACGGTCACGGCCGCGAGGACCAGCAGCTGGTCCCGTGGCGAGGCGATGCCGAGCCAGGCTCCGAAGAAGGATCCCTCGCCCAGCACCACGATGTCGACCGCGGCGCCGATCAGAAACGGCGGCGCCAGGTCGAAGGTCTTGTTCAGCACGGACGCCGTCGCGGCCGCCATCACACGGCGACGGTACCTGCCGGCGTGGCGCCACAGGCGCGCGAGGGGTCGTGTGCGATCTCGTGAGCTGGACATCGCGCCCAGTCTGAAGGTCGTGAGAGACGACCGCCGCGTCTACGACCCCGCGAGGCGGCGCGCCAGCTCGTCGCGCAGCGGCTCGTTGTCGGTGAGCTCGATCGCAGCCGTCAGAGCCGATCTGGCCGCATCGGCCCGGCCGAGCCGCGTGAGCACCTCGGCCCGGGCGGCATGGAAGTGCGAGAAGCCCGCCAGCTGGGAGGCGAGGCCGTCGATGTCGTCCAGTGCGACGTCCAGGTCGCCGTGCTCCATGCGCGCCACCGCCCGGTTCAGCCGCAACACCGGCTCGGGCGACGTGCCGATGAGGAGGTCGTACCAGCCGATGATGGCCGACCAGTCGGTGTCTGCGTAGGACGCCGCCCGCGCATGCACGGCGGCGATCGCGGCCTGCAGCAGGTACGGTCCGGCGGCACCGTGCGACAGGCCCTCGTCGACGAGGACGAGGCCACGTGCGATCCGCCCGCCATACCACAGCCGGCGGTCCTGCTCGGCGAGCGGTACCGGTCGTCCGTCATGCCAGCGGGCCGGGCCACGGGCAGCGGTCAGCAACAGCAGGGCAAGCAGGCCGGCGTGCTCGCCGTCCTCGGGCATCCGCCGGTGCAGGAGGGTCGCGAGCCGGATCGCCTCGTCCTGCAGCTCGACCCGCTGCAGCCGGGAGCCTGCCGTGGCCGTGTGACCCTCGTTGAAGATCAGGTACACCACCGCCCGCACACCGGCCAGGCGCGGCGGCAGCTCATCGGCGTCCGGTACCGCGTAGGGGATGCCGGCGTCGCGGATCTTGCGCTTGGCCCGGCTGATCCGCTGCCCCATCGTGGGCTCGGACACCAGGAACGCCCGTGCGATCTCCCCGGTCCTGAGCCCGCCGACGACCCTCAGCGTCAGCGCGACCTGCGCCTCCCGTGACAGCGCGGGGTGACAGGCGGTGAACAGCAGGCGCAGCCGTTCGTCGGGGATCGCCTCCGGCTCGCCGTCCGTTGGCTCCTCCGCCTCGCGCACGATCAGCAGCGGTGCCCGGCGTCGTTCGGTGCCGAGCCGGCGCAAGCGGTCGATCGCCCGGCGCCGCGCAACGGCCAGCAGCCAGCCGGCCGGCTCGCGGGGCATCCCGCGCGCCGGCCACTGCTCTGCGGCCGCCGCCATGGCATCACTCAGTGCATCCTCGGCGAGCTCGAACTCCCGCAGCTCCGTCACGAGCACCGACAGAACCCGTGCGTACTCGCCACGGAACGTCTCGGCGAGGCGCCGATGGGCACCGAGCGCCTCGCCGTGGGACGACCGCTGGGCACTGGTCACGCTGCTGCTCGCGGGCTCGCAGCGTTCCCAACGGCCCAGGGACCGCCTGTCGGCGGTCGCACTCCTACGCCTCGGACATGTCGAACTCGATCACCGGCCGCACCTCGACCGCGCCGAAGGTCGGGATCTTCGCCGCCCAGGCGATGGCCGCGTCGAGGTCGTCGACGTCGACCAGGTAGTAGCCGTTGATGACCTCCTTGGTCTCGGCGAAGGGGCCGTCGGTGGTCAGCGTCTCGCCGCCCTGGACCCGCACCGTCGTCGCTGCCGTCGAGTCGGTCAGCGCCCGCCCGTCGACGAAGTCGCCGGACTCCTGCAGCTCGTTGGTGTAGTCGAACCACCGCTGCATGTCCGCCTGCTGGTCCTCCTCGGACCACCCCGCGCGCAGGCCCTCCTCCTCGGCGATGAGCAACAGGTACTTCATGGTGATCACTCCCGTGTGCGTGCGTCCCGCCGGGTGCGGGCCGCCTCGGATGGTGGTCGCGCGACGATGGCCGATTTCGACACCCGCTCCAAGGTTGTTCCGGCGCCGCAGGTCCACCCGGTGCCTGGGGCCTCCAGGCTCCCCGAATTCTGCCCGGGGCGACCGCGTGCCGCTCGCTCAGGCCAACAGTCCCGCTGCCGGGAACACGAGGTACTCGGCGTAGAACAGCGCCCACACCACCAGGTAGAAGCGTGCCACCGACGGGCGGTCGGCCAGGTCCACCCGCAGGCTGGCACCCACCAGGACGGCCAGCGCCGCCACGTGCGCCAGCGCCAGCACGCCGCCGTGCAGGCCCGGCACACCCACGAGCCCGGCCACGATGATGCCGCCGTACGCGAACGCCAGCACCACCAACCCGAGCGTCAGCACGCGGCGGGGACCCAGGCGCAGCGTCAGCGTGCTGACCCGGAAGCGGCGGTCGCCGTCCATGTCGGGGATGTCCTTGAACCAGGCGATCGCCAAGCTCAGCGCCAGCACGATCGCGGTCAGTGCGACGATGACCGGCGGCAGGTCCGCGGGCGCCCCGGCGACCGTGACGAAGTGCACGAACAGCAGCAGGTTGACGACCAGCCCGCGCACTCCCGCGATCGACAACGCCGCCCACAGCGCGAAGCGCTTCAGCCGCAGGGGCGGCAGCGAGTAGACGGCGCCAACCGCGACGCCGAGCAGGAACGCCCCCAGCGCCCACGGCCCGGCGACCAGGCCGAGGCCGACCGCCAGCGCCAGCGACGCCCACACCAGCCGCCGGGCTGTCCGCATCGACAGCGCGCCGGAGGCGATCGGCAGCCACGGCTTGTTGACGCGGTCGATCTCGACGTCGGTCACCTGGTTGAGCCCGACGATGAACACGTTGGTTGCGACGCTGCCGACGAGCACGGCGAGCACCTGGCCCGCGCCGGGTGAGATCCCGGTCTGCAGTGACGCGAGCACCGCGATCGCCACCACCGAGAGGGTGGTGCCGATGATCGTGTGCGGGCGGCTGAACGCCAGGAGGGTTCCCAAGACCGGGACCATCCTGCCGCGCGCTGCCACCGCGCACACGATGCGGAGCTCGTCCCCGCCGTCCGTTACGGTGGGGCCGATGCGAGCAGTCATCCTGGCGGGCGGCGGCGGCACGCGCCTCCGTCCCCTCACCAACACCACCCCCAAGCCCATGCTCGAGTTCATGGGCCGGCCCTACGCGATCGGCCTGCTGCGCCGGCTGGCCGACGTCGGCGTCGACCACCTCGACCTCTTGGTCGGCCAGGCGACCGACGCCTTCGCGCCGCTGGTCGAGGCCGGTCGCGGCCTCGGTGTCGCCGTCGACGTCCTGACCGAGGAACGGCCACTGGACACCGCCGGTGCCGCTCGCCGACTGCTGCGGGGCGCAGGTGAGGCCGACGTCATCGTGTGCAACGGCGACGTGCTGACCGACCTCGACTACGCGGACCTCGTCAAGCACCACCGCGAGGCCGGCGCCGTCGCGACGATCGCCCTGACGCGGGTGGAGGACACCTCGAGCTTCGGCGTGATCGAACGCGACGATGACGGGCGCATCCGGGCGTTCATCGAGAAGCCCCCACCGGGCACGACCGACGTCGACACCGTCAACGCGGGCACCTACGTGCTCGACGCCGCGGCGTTCGACCCGTTCCCCGGCGACGGCCCGCTGTCGTTCGAGCGCGATGTCTTCCCCGGGCTGCTGCGTGCCGGCGCGCTGCTCCGCGGCGTGGCGTACGACGTCCACTGGCAGGACCTCGGCACACCGCAGCGGTTCCGTGACGGCCACCGGGCGGTGCTCGAGCGCCGTTGCGCCTGGCCCGTGCCGGCCGCGCTCGAATGGAGGGCGGACGGTGTCGCGGTGCACCGCACGGCGACCGTCGACGCCGACGCGACGCTGATCGCCCCGGTCGTCGTGGGTCCCGGCGCGACCGTCGGACGCGACGCGCTCCTGGCAGGCGCCATCGTGCTGGCGGGCGTCCGCATCGGCGACGGCGCCACGGTCACCGACAGCATCGTCGGGCCGGGGACCCGGATCGCCGGCGGTGTCGAGGTCGGCCCCCGCGCCGTGCTGGTCGCCGACGGGGTCTGATCGGGGTCAGGCGCGCCGGTCGCGGCGCTCGCGCACCCGGATGCCGACCCGCAGCGGCGTGCCGATGAACCCGTAGGCCTCGCGCAGGCTGCGCTCGAGGTACCGCTCGTACGACGGCGGCACCGGCCCGTTGCTGAAGATGCGGAACGTCGGTGGTCCGACCTCGACCTGGGTGGCGTAGCGCAGGCGGATCGTGCGCCCGTGGACCATCGGCGGAGCGGTCGCGGCGGTCGCGTCGGCGAGCCAGCGGTTCAGCGGACCGGTGGGGATGCGCCGGGACCACTGCCCGTGCACCTGGTCGATCACCGAACCCAGCGGTCGCAGGCCCCGACCGGTGTGGGCGGAGGTCCGCAGCAGCGGGGCGAACGCGGTGAAGCCGAGCAGGCGGTCGAGCTCGCGGTCGATGCGCTCCCGGCGTTCCTCGTCGACGGCGTCCCACTTGTTGAGCATGAGCACCAGGCCGCGACCGGCGTCGATCACCTGCCGGGCGAGGCGTTGGTCCTGCTCGCCGATCGGCTCGCTGGCGTCGGTGATCAGCAGCGCCACCTGGGCGCGGTGCAGGGCGTCGACGGTGCGCACGGTGCTGTAGTACTCGGTGGCGTCGCCGTGTCGCGCCCGGCGTCGCAGTCCCGCGGTGTCGACGAAGCGATAGGTGGTGCTGCCGCCCCGCAGGCGCAGCACGGTGTCGATGGCGTCCCGGGTGGTGCCTGGGCGGGCGTCGACGATCACCCGCTCCTCGCCCGCCAGCCGGTTGAACAGCGACGACTTGCCGACGTTGGGCCGACCCAGCAGGACCACGCTGACCTCGGCGGGCTCCGGCGCCCGCTCGCGCGCCGGCGCGCCGGACAGGTGGTCGAAGATCGCATCCAGCAGGTCGCCCGAGCCGCGGCCGTGCAGTGCGCTGACCGGTTGCGGCTCACCCATGCCGAGCGCGTACAGCTCCGCGAGCTGAGCCTGTATCGCCGCCGGGTTGCCCAGCTCATCGGCCTTGTTCGCGACCAGCAGGACGGGCGCGTCGACGTTGCGCAGCCACCGCGCCACCATGGCGTCGTCCTCGGTGACGCCCACCGTCAGGTCGACGACGAACAGCACCACATCGGCGTCGGTCGATGCGATCTCGGCCTGCGCGGCGACCAGCGAGTCCAGGCGGTCGGCGCGCTCGCCGGACGCGATCCACCCGCCGGTGTCCACCAGCGTGACCGGACGGCCCGACCAGGTCGTGGCGTGCTCGGTGCGGTCGCGGGTGACGCCCGGCTTCTGCTCGGTGATGGCCGCGCGCCGGCCGATCAGGCGGTTGACCAGCGTCGACTTGCCCACGTTGGGGCGCCCGACCACCGCGACGACGGGGACGGAGGCGGTCGTCGGTGGCGCGGTCGACTCAGCCATGGCGGTGCAGCAGCGCGACGACGCGGTCGACGACCGCGACGATGCCCAGGTCGCCGGTGTCGATCTCGACGGCGTCGCCCGCCCGGTAGGTGTTGTCCCGGTCGGCCTGGTCGCGCGACGCCAGACGATCGCCGATCTGGCTGATCTGCGCGGCGTCGGCGGTGCCCTGCTGCGCCGCACGGCGGGCGGCGCGCACCGGTGCGGGTGCGGTCAGCCACACCTTCAGCGTGGCGTCGGGCACGACGACCGTCGCGGCGTCACGACCCTCGACCACCGCCCCACGAGCGCCGGCCGCCGCCCGTTGCAGCTCGACCAGGTGCGCCCGCACCCGTGGGTGGGCGGCGATAGCCGACACGTCGGCGTCGACCGCCGCCGTGCGGATGGCGTCCTCGACGTCGCTACCGTTGAGCAGGGTGCGGTCGTCCTTGCGCTCCACGTGCGAGCGGGCGAGGACGGCGAGCACCGCCGCTTCGTCGGTCGGGTCCTCGTCGGCGCGCAGCACCGCCAGCGTCGCCGCCCGGTAGTACGCGCCGGTGTCGACGTGCGGGATGGCGAGCCGCTCGGCCAGCGCCCGTGCGATCGTCGACTTGCCGGACCCCGCGGGACCGTCGATCGCGATCACCGTGCTCACCTGCGCTCACCACTCTCGCGTGGGACCTCCCACCGGCCGCCCAGGTCCCGCAGATCGTCCCAGAACGCCGGGTATGTCTTGGCGACGCAGCCGGGGTCGTCGATGGTCACGTTCGGCAACCGGCT
>DATHVN010000070.1 GCA_035461305.1 Euzebyales bacterium
CCAACACCGCCGACCGGGTAAGGAACTCGGCCGTCTCATCGGGCATCGTCGACAGCAGCTCGGCCTGCACATAGGCCACAATGTCCCGTTGCGCACCCAGGTGCTCGGCATCGAGCGTCGCCCCGTCGCCACGGGCCCTGATGGAGCGCGCGGCGAGGTAGACCGGCACCGCCCAGCCTTCGGTCACGGTGACCAGGTCGCGGATGTCCGACTCGGCGAGCTCGACACCGGCGGCCTCCATGAGGGAGGCCGCCTCACCCTGGTCCAACGCGAGGTCCTTGGCCCCGATCTCGGTGATCCGGCCGTGCGCCCGGAGGCGCTCCACCGGGAGGGGGAGCTCATGCCGGCTCGCCGCCGCGAGCTGACTGCCCTCGGGCAGGTTGTCCGCGAGGGCGGTGACGATGTCGTGGCAGTCGTGGTTGTCCAGGACGTGCACGTCGTCGAGGACCAACATGACCGCCCGCCCCTGCGATGCAACGGCTGCCCCGAGGATCGACGTGATGGCACGCAGGGAGGGGCGCGGTACCAGGAGGCGCTCGAAGACCTCGCCGTCGACCGGGACCATCCGATCCAGGGCGGCCGCGAGGTAGGTCAGCAGGACGACAGGGTCGTTGTCCTCGCGGTCGAGGGTCAACCAGCTGCTCTGTCGGCGGTCCCGTTCCGCCCACTGCCACAGCAGCGTGCTCTTGCCATACCCCGGGGGTGCGACGATCGCCGTGATGGACGACGTGGGCTCGGACGAGAGGCGTTGGAGCAGGGCTGTCCGCTCCACGATGCCCGGACGATTGACAGGAGGTCTGAGTTTCGACCCGAGCAGCGGCAGGCGCACGTCGTGCGCAGGGACGAGCAGACCATCGGTGAAGCTGTCGTGGCCCATGCCTACCGCGAGGTCCTGGCGATGATGAGCTGCTCCGAACGCCCTGGTCAGCCGCACGAAGACGACACGGCAATGGTAGGTACGCGCCTTACCGACCGCAAGACTGCGCGCAACCGTCATTTCCCCGTGTCGAGGGAGCGGTTCGCGGTCTCCGGCGCCATGATGACGCACACGAGCGCGCCGGCCGCGACCGCGGTGGCGTACCACGCAGCTGACCGGGGCGTGCCGTCCTGGCGTGCGAGCGTGGCGGCGACGACGGGAGCCGTCCCCCCGAACAGCGCGCTGGCGATGCCGTACGTAAACGCCAGCCCGCTGTAGCGGAGCGGGGTGGGGAACAGCTCTGAAAGGAACGCCGTGGGCCCGAGCGCGCCGAGCACCAGCCCGATGACCACGTAGCCCAGCACCGCGTGGGACAACCCCGGTCCGTCGATGAGCGATGACGCCGGAAGGATGAGCACGGTCAGGGCGACGGTCGCGCAGATCAGGACCGGTCGCCGGCCGACCCGGTCGGAGAGCCTGCCGAGCAGGGGTGCAACGGTCGAAGCGGCGATCAGGCCGGCGAACGCAGCCGCGAACGCGAGCGGCAGTCCGGTCCGCCCCGACGTCGCCTCGTAGCCGGGGAGGAAGACGAAGAAGACGTTGAACGTGACCGTGACGGCTGCGACGAGGCCGAAGCCGATGACGACGGAGCGCCGCGCGGTCCGCAGGGTGTCGGCAAGCGGGACGCGTGCGACCATGCCGACCTGCTGCATCGCGCGGAAGCCGGGCGTGTCGTCGAGTCGTGTCCGGATGTAGAGGCCGATCAGCCCGAGCGGCGCCGCCAGGAGGAACGGCAACCGCCAACCCCAGCTCCGCAACGAGACGGGTGAGAGGCCTGCGCTGAGCAGGACCGCCGCGGCGATCCCGGCCGCGAACCCGAGGCCGACGGTGGCCCACTGCCATCCGCCGTACCAGCCCCGGCATCCGCTGGGTGCGTACTCGACCACGAACGCCGCCGAGCCCCCGTACTCACCACCCACGGCGACGCCCTGGCCGGCCCTGAGCAGCGCGAGGAGGACCGGCGCGGGCCAGCCGATCGCAGCGTGGTCGGGCAGCAGGCCGGTGCCTGCGGTGACCAGCGACATCAGGAGGATGCCGGTGGCGAGTGCCGTCCGGCGGCCCACCCGGTCCCCGACGTGGCCGAACAGCAGCGCGCCGGCCGGGCGGGCGACGAACGCCACCACGAAGACCACGTAGGTCGCGATCAGCCCCGCGATCGGATCGTGTGACGGGAAGAACGTTGTCGCCAGGACCGGTGCGAACGCCCCGAAGAGGGCGAAGTCGTACCATTCGACGAGGTTGCCGATGCAGCCGGCGATGAGGGCACGCCGACGGGTGTCCCGCGAGGTCGCGTCGTTGATCCGTTGCGCTTCGGTCGCGATCGTGTCCGCCAGGTCCCGCTCCTTGGCCAGCGATCCGCCGATCGCCACGACGCCACCGAAACGATAGACCACGCGGGGATACGAGGTCGATCCTCACGCGTCGAGCGCCAGTTCGGGGATCCGGGCTCTGCTCGTGCTGCGCTCGCGCAGCCCGGGCCATGCGACGGGAGACCACGGGCGCAGAACAACACCTGGAGCCGGCGTGCTGTGCCAGCCGGTGCGGTCGACGAACGTCACCGCACCGTGCCCCAGCACGTGCAGGTGGTGGCCGTCGACGACCAGGGCGGTCGCCTCGTCGATGCCGACGGTCCCGAGGCCACCCAGTCGCCGCGTGGTCGCCTGCACCCACCGCCGCCCCGCCGGGTGCCGGCCGACGAAGCGGTCGAAGTGGGGCATGCAGACGTGGCCGTCGAGGGGCCCGAGCCCCGGCACGACGCGCAGCGGGTTCGGCACGCGCAACGCCAGCCGCCACGCGAACAGGGCGATCGCGCCTGCCGACGACCCGGACAACACAGCACCGGCACGCCACCGATCGAGCACCATGTCCCAGAGTGGCGAGGCGCCGAGGGCGGTGATCAGCCGGCCGGGCATGCCCCCGGTCAGCACGATGACGTCGGCCGCTGCAAGCGCGTCGTCGGGCCGGCTGCCGCGCGTTCGCGGCGGCACGACGATCCTCACGTGCGCATCCAGTGCCGACCAGTAGCTGCGCGCGAGGGCCGGCTGACGGCAGCGTCGCAGCGGTCGACGCGGCGGGGACGACCGCGACACGCGCCCGGGGCCGGCCGACGCGCTCGAGGATCCAGCGGTCGATCGGCACGCACGGCTGGCGATGCTCACCGCCGCCGACCAGCACGACGGGACCCGCCACGCCGGGTCGGACGCTCACGCCCCCGCCTCCACGGACACCCGTTGGTGGCGTCGCGGCCCATCCGGCACATCCGCGGTCGCCGCGTCCCTGCTGCGTGCGAGGGACCGCACCGCGGGCACGATGCCGGCGGCGGTCGGCAACCAGAACGATGCCATCCGGTACACCAGCACCGCCGCCAGCGCGACGCCCGCCGGGACGCCCAGGGTGATGAACGTCGCCGACTGTGCCGCCTCGAACACGCCGAGCCAGCCAGGTGTCAACTCCGGCACGCTGTTGAGCAGGTTGGCCGACCCGTAGCCGACGACGAGCGCGGTCAGCGACAGTCGGTGCCCGCATGCCGCGAACACGACCCACAACGCCGTGGCGTCCACCGCCCACGCCACGATCGCCCAGCGGAACCCACGCCCGAGGTGGCGCCTGCGCCGGTCGGCAGCGCCCTCGAACAGGCGGGCCACCTCGTCGGCGTCGAGGGAGACCGGCAGGTGGCGCGCCACGCCAGTGACGAGCTGTGTCAGGCGACGACGCAGGGGCGGATGGTACAGGGCACCGAGGACGGCGCATCCGACGGACGCCAGCACGGCGAGCGTTGCGGCGACCGTTGCGACCGGTACGCCGATGACATCGCCGTTGAGCGCCACGCCTCCCAGGCCGCCGAACACGAGCACCCCAAGACTGATGATGCTGATCGCCCACGATGCGACGAGCGCCGTGGCGGCGCCCGCCGGCCGGTGCCGCAGCCGGACGAGCTCCCGCATCGCGAAGAGGCCCCCCGCGGCCCCACCACCGGGCACCACGCGGCTGAGGGTGAAGCCGGCCATCGAGATGCGCAGCGCATCGCGCAGGCTGAGGTCGCCGCTCAGCGCGCGCACGGCGTGGCGCTGCGTGGCCGCGAGCGCCACCGCCCAGACCGCCTCCAGGACCAGCACCACACCGACGAGTGTCGGATCGAGTCGCACGAACAGGTCCGCGGCCGCCAGGATGTCGTCGTGACCAAGGCCGAAGGTGCGCACGATCGCCATGATCGCCGCGACGGCGAGGCCGCACCGGACCACCAGCAGCCGGCGGTGACATCGTCGCTCACCGTCGCTCACCGCCGTCGTCATCGTGGCCTCCCGGTCCGTCCAGTGCCGGCCGCAACGTAGGCGACGGGCGGCGTCGCGCGCATCGCACCAGGGCGCCAGATCCGCAGCTGCCACCGGGGTACGACCCGGACCTCACCCGCCCGGGACCACCAGGCCCGACTCGTACGCGAAGACGATCGCCTGCGCGCGATCACGCAGGCCGAGCTTGGCGAAGATGCGTCCGACGTAGGTCTTGACGGTCTGCTCGGCGACCACGATCTCTGCGGCGATCTCGGCGTTCGACAACCCCCGCGCCACCAGTCCGAGCACCTCCGTCTCGCGCTCGGTCAGCCCCTCGAGCCGGCGCATGGTCGGGGCGGGCGGGCCGCCCAGCTGGGCGAACTCCGCGATGAGCCTGCGGGTGACCGACGGCGCGATGACCGCGTCTCCGGCGGCGACCACGCGCACGGCCTCGGCCAACTCGCGCGCTGATGCGTCCTTCAGCACGAACCCGCTGGCGCCGGCACGCAGCGCTTCGTACACGTACTCGTCGAGGTCGAAGGTCGTGACCATCAGCACATGGGGCACATCGACCGTCCTGTTCATGATCTGACGGGTGGCCGCCAGGCCGTCCATCACCGGCATCCGGACATCCATGAGGATGACATCGGGCGCCAGCGCGGCAGCCGCCTCGACCGCCTGCCGGCCGTCGGCCGCCTCGCCGATCACCTCGATGTCGGGCTCGCTTCGCAGGAAGGTCGCGAACCCTGTCCGGACCATGCCCTGGTCGTCGGCGATGAGCACGCGGATCGTCATCAGGCGTCCAGTGGGAGGTGTGCCTCGACCGCGTAGCCGCCCGCCGCCGTGGGACCCGCGGTCAGCGTCCCGCCGAGCAGGGCGGCGCGCTCGCGCATGCCGAGGAGCCCGTGGGCGGCTCCCCTGTGCCACCCGTGTCGTCCGGCTGCGCAGTCGACGGATCGTTCTCCACGCGCACCACGAGCCTTGCACCGGCCTCGTCGTAGGTCAGCACGACGCTGACGGGAGCACCCGGCGCGTGCCGCAGGGCGTTGCTCAACGACTCCTGGACGATGCGGTAGACCGACACGCCGACGCCGGCGTCCACGGGCCGGGGTGCCCCACACGTGGTCAGCTCGACCTGTGCGCCGGTTGCCCGAACCCGAGCGATCAGTCCGTCGAGCTGTCCGATGTCGGGGGTGGGTGCGGTCGTCGTCTCCTCGTCGGTCGTGCGCAGCACCCCCAGGACCCGTCGCATCTCGGTCAGTGTCTCGAGCGCGGTCCTGCGAATCGCGACGAGCTCCGCTGTCAGCGCAGGTGCATCGTCAGATGCCCGGAGCGGAGCCGCCTCGGCCTGGATGGCGATCACCGACATGTTGTGCGCCACCACGTCATGCAGCTCCCGCGCGACGCGCGAACGCTCCTCGAGCCTGACCCGCGCCGCCTGCTCCTGCGCGCTGCGCCGCTGCTCCTCCTCCAGTGCGGACTGGACCCGGCGGCGTGCGCTGAGGTTGCCACCGAGGACGGTGGCCAGCGTGACCGCGACGATCGACCAGACCCAGATCGTCGGTTCCTGCGGATACCACCCCTGCACGCTGCCGCCGATGACGGCGAGTCCGACGGCCGACCATGCCCACGCGCCAAAGCCGACCGCGGCGCTCCCGCTCGCCGCGAGCTGGTAGGTGCACAGCAGCTGGGCGACGGCCATCGGAGCAATGACACCGAT
>DATHVN010000071.1 GCA_035461305.1 Euzebyales bacterium
CGCGCCGACCTGTTCCACCGTCACGACACGTCACTCGAGCAGCCGACCGACCTGTCCGAAACCGTCCCCGCCGTCGCGTAACATCACCGCTCAGGAACCCGCGCTTGATGCCTCCATTTACACCAGCGCTGGGACGCCACCTGAATCCGCAGCGGATGTGCGCTGACCACAGCAGCCAGGAGAGCCGACCCCGCACGGCGACTCGACGCTGTCGCCCGGGCCGATGCGCACAGCGAGGACCGATAATCGTGAGTAGAGCAGATGCTCGCCGTCGCGCTGTGCTACGGCGCGAATAGGGCCCTGACCGCATCTCCGCTGTTCAGGGGCCTGAGATTGTCTCAGAATGCTGGTCGCACCTTTCGGGGACGCATGAGGGCGACCGTAGCTGAGACCGACTCTCGACCCGTGCACCGTCCACATCTACACGGCGCCGGCGCGCACTTGCGCAGGAGCCGCTCGGGTTCGCTGTCCTCGACGGGCAGCACATCGGTGCAGTTGGCCGCCACACAGCAGGGTCAGGCGATCAGGCGACGGTGAGATCGGTCGGTGGCCACGAGCGCTGGCCTCGGGCCCGGAGATCGCCACCGTCACCCGCCCGGGCAACCACCGCCGGCGACACCATCGTGCTCACTCACGGCACACTCGAGCTGCATCGCGCTCGGCGGCGCGCCGCGACCCCCTGGTGGACCCGGCGCAGACGGCGGCGAGGGTCGACGTCCGACCACGATGAGCGCTTCGGCGCCTCCAAAGCGCGGCTGCCGGTCGGCGTGGCCATGACGACGGCAGCGTTGGACAACGATGCAGATGTGGAAGCGGTGATCCGCTGAGCGGGCTTGGGATTCGGACGCGCACACGCCCGTTGCCGACGTAGGCGATGTCGTCGGCGACCGCGGTGGGGATCGAGGCGGGGATGCCGGAGTTGCCGCCCACAGCCGACCTCTGACGGTGCGTAGAGACACCCGAACAGTCGCGAAGACGGAGATGAACTCGAGCCGGCCGATCCCACACCTGGAAGATCGACCGTCTGCAGTTCACGATCCGCTACCGTCGGGCCTGGGACGTGCTCTTCGACATCGATCGCGACCGCATCAGGGTCACGACGCCGGCCGGCTCGGCCATCAAGGTCGGCTACGGCGGCCGCGTGACCGAGGTGGCCCCGGGCACGACTACGGACATCGCGCTGTCGGATGTGTGCGGCTGAACACCGGATCGGCCCTGCGCACCGATCGGCGATCTGCACCTCCGATGCGTCGCCGCGCGTGGCGTCGTGGAGCATGGTGTCCGGGGGTCAGGGTGCGGTAGGTGGCCAGGGCCAGCTCCATTGTGCGATCTCGACCGCACCGCGAGGCCGCGCCGTGCTCGGCGAGCCGAGGGACCCGTCGGCCGGCAACATCGCAGCCTCGGAGGGGCTGTTCCGGGCCGGGATCGCCGCGGACCTGTTGATGCGGCTTCGACGTCGCGGTCGCGGTCGGGCTGTACGTCCTGCTGCAGTCCGTGCACAGGCCGTTGGGGATGGTTGCGGCGGCGTTCCGCCTGATCCAGGCCGC
>DATHVN010000072.1 GCA_035461305.1 Euzebyales bacterium
AGACGATTGCGCCGATGACGGCATCGGCGACGATGCCCGGATGGACCGCGGAGGGGAACTGCTGACGGCGCTGTCCACGCTCGATGATCCGGCGCACGACCGCCCGGCGCTCACCGAGCAAGCCGATGCGCAGGGCGACGCCCGCCGCCGGGTCGTCGCCGGCCGTCACGAGCATCGTCCGGAGGACCTCGACAGTGCCCGGATGCGACAGCAGCGCAACGAGCGCCTCGACCACGTGCAGCAGGTCGGTGCGGACCTCACCGGTCTCGGGGGTCGGCTGGTCCCCGGCGAGCATGATGATCGCGTCGTGCACGAGATGCTGCTTCGACCGCCAGCGCGTGAAGACGGTCTCGAGCGGCACGTCGGCGCGGGCCGCGATGGTCCGCGGTGACGCGGCGGCGTACCCTCGGTCGTCGAGCTCGGCCAGCGTCGCCCGCAGGACAGCCGACCAATACCGGTCGTCGTGGGACGGCCGGTAGCGGGCGGTCGGCAGATGATCGATGGAGGATGTGGTCATGTCCCGTCGTGCGCAGCGTAACGCGTTTCCCCGGGAGACGCGCGTGACGTACGTCGACGGACGGGAGGCGTAGGCGCATGGAACCCGCAAGGGATGACCGGCAGGGTCACCGGGTCGGCCTGCCGGCGGGCATGCTCGCCGCCGCCGTGCTCGTGCTCGTCGCGGGGTGGCTGTTCAAGGCGCACTGCTACCTCGACGGTGCCTGGAGCGGCGGCGAGCAGTACACGACCGGGTGCTACACCGACGTCGTGCCCTTCTGGACCGAGCGGGATGTCGCCAGCGGAGCGGTGCCCTACTTCGACGCCGCGCTCGAGTACCCGGTGCTGACCGGGGCGCAGATCTGGTTCGAAGGTGCCGTGAGCCGCGCCGCCGCCGGCTCGTCAGGTGCGCGGCTGTTCCTGGTCATGGTGACGCTGGTCAACGGCCTGCTCGCCGTGGGGATCCTCGTGCTCCTGCACCGCATGGGCGTGCCGCCGCGTCGACTGTGGTGGTGGGCGCTCGCACCGGCGCTCGTGCTGTACGTCGGCCACAACTGGGACCTGCTGGCGATGTTCCTGGTCATCCTGGCGATCGCCGAGCACCTTCGCGGCCGGCCGCTGACCGCCGGTGTGGCGGCCGGCCTCGGCACGGCGGCCAAGCTGTTCCCCGCGCTGCTGGTCCCCGTGCTGGTGCTGACGTACGTGCGGCGCGGCACGCTAGGTGACGCAGGGCGTCTCCTGGCTGGCGCCGCGGCCGCGTGGCTGGTGGTCAACGGCCCGGTCGCGCTGGCGGTCCCGTCGCGCTGGGTGGAGTTCTACACGTTCTCGCAGCAGCGGCTCGGCACGTACGCGGCCTCGTGGACGGTCGTCGACGAGCTGGGGCTGCTGTCGACGACCCTCGCGCAGCGCAACCTCGGCGGGATGCTGCTCTTCATCGTCGGTGCAGTCGTGATCATGGTCCTCGCCTGGCGCCGACACGCGGGGCGGGAGTGGGTCCTGCTGACACCGCTGGTCGCGTGGTTCCTGCTGACCACCAAGGTCTACTCGCCGCAGTTCGACCTGTGGCTCGTGCCCCTGTTGGTGCTCACCTCGCGGCGGTCGTGGCCGCTGGCGGCGTTCTTCGCAACCGACGGGCTGGTCTACCTGACGGAGTTCTGGTACCTGGGCTGGCGGGCCGGCTACTCGCCGGCGGCGCCCTACAGCGCGCTCGCGGTCGCGGCGGTGCTCCGCGCCGTGGTGCTGGTCGCCGTCGTGATCCTGGCCGTCCGGGACCCGGCACCCGACTGGGTGGAACCGCGGGCGCGCACCGACGACGCGGTGTCCGACGCCACGGCGGTCGGCGCCGAGAGCCGGTAGCGCTGAGCGATCGTGTCGATCGCCGGCGCAGGCGACACCCGCCGGACCTCGCGCGCCGCGTCGAGCAGGGCGTCCTGTCCGGCCTCGGTGGCGTCGTACTGGACCTGCGTGGCGAGCACGACGGGCCGCGCATGGCAGGGCAGTGAGGGGTCGCAGCGCAGCCAGCGGTGAGTGGTGGTGAGCAGCGTCTGCTGGTCGGCCGCGAAGACCGGCAGGTCGGGAGGCGCGTCCCACAGGATCCGCAGCAGCACGCCGCGGGCGAGGTTGTCGAGCACGGCCGGCTGTGGCCCGTCGAGCGTGGCGGCCGGAGGGGTCTGCGCCACGCGTGCGAACGCCGCGACGTTGACGACCGCCGCTGCGCAGAATGTCGCGACCGCGACGACGGCGACGGGTCGGACCCGCAGGTACGGCCACGCGGCGACCGGCAGGAACGCGACGAACGGCAGCGCGATGCTGAAGTAGCGGGCCTGCCATGCGGCCCCCGGGCTGACGGCCGCGAGGAATGCCACGACCATCGCGGCCGGCATCCAGACCGCGAGCCAGATCAGGGGCCGTGCCTGTGGCCGTGCGCGCCAGGCGAGCACCGCGACGGCCGCCGTGGCCACCAACAGCATCACGCCGGCGGTCACCGGGACGTCGGCGACCGCGAACGTCGGTAGGCCGTCGCGCAGGAGGCGGATGCGTAGCAGCATCCGCGGTACTGTGAACGGCTCCGCCTGGTCCCCCTGCCTGGCGAGCACCTCGCGCAGCCATGGCTGTCCCGCCAGGAACACGACGCCGGCGGTCGCGAAGGCGGCCAGTTGCAGCAGCGCCGCACGGCGTCGCGCCGGCCGCAGCAGATCGGCCAGGCAGACCAGGCCCAGGCCGGCCACGCCGAATCCGAACGTGTACAGCGTCAGCATGCCCAGCGCGGTCCACGTGCCCAGGGCGACGAGCGACCGTACGGCCGGGCATGCCCGGGTGCGCAGGAACGCCGAGGCCATCAGCACGCTGAGCAGCGCTGCCAGGCTGTACTGCCGCGACGAGCTGGCCGTCTCGACCACGGCGGGCAGCGTCGCCCAGATGCCGGTGACCGCCCACGCTGCCCACGGCGACCCCAGCAGCCGGCGGGCGAGACGCCACAGGACCGCCGCCGTCAGCGCGTGCAGCACCAGGTTGAGCGCGGGCCCGGTCCACAGGTGCACGCCGACCGCCAGCGCCCACACGTGCAGCAGCCAGAAGTACACCGGCGGGTGGATGTCGTGGTGGCCGAGGTCTCGCGCGATCGTGAGCAGTGGCAGGGGCTCGTCGATCCTCGTCAGCGCCTGCCAGCGCGACGCCGGCACCCATAGCGCGACCGGTGGCTCGCCGTTGTCGACGATGTCCTGGAACTCGCCCTGATGGCCTGTCGCCGCCAGGAAGCTGATCGTGTCGTCGTGGGAGACACGCCGCAGGCTGGCGATCTCGAGCGCGTGCAGCACCACCGCCAGGGTGGCGACCGCGATCGCGGCGGCGACCGCCGTCCGACGACCATCCATCGACGTCAGGCCGACAGCCGCCGGAACAGTGACCGGGGCAGGTGCCGCAGGACAGCCATGACCCAGCGCACGACGCCCGGCGCCCAGACCTCCTCGTCGCCGCGCTCGAGCGCACGGACCGTCGCGGCGGCGACCTGCTCGGCCGTCGTCGCGAAGGGGCCGTCGTCGAGGTGGGCGGTCATGCGGGTCCGCACGAACCCGGGGCGCACGATCAGCACGTCGACGCCGGTGCCAACCAGGGCGTCGCCGAGACCCTGCGCGAAGCCGTCGAGCCCTGCCTTGGCCGAGCCGTAGACGAAGTTCGAGGCACGCACCCGCTCCCCGGCCACCGATGACAGCACGACGATGCGCCCGTGGCCCTGTCGGCGCAGCCGGGTGGCGACCGCGAGGAGGGTAGCGGCGGGACCGATGTACGTGCTGTGCATCGTCTCGGCGGCCAGGTGCGGGTCGGCGACCATGGCGTCGTGGTCGCCGAGCACGCCGACGGCGCAGATCACGAGATCGAGGTCGCCGACGCGGCCGGCGATCTCGTCGACGACGGCCGTGTGGTCGGTGGTCCGGACCGCGTCGTAGGCGACCGTGTGGACCTTGGCGCCCACGCCCAGCCGTTCGGCCGCCGCGTGCAGCGTGGCGTCGTCACGTCCGGCGAGGACGACCGTGTGCGCGCCGGCGGCGACCAGCCGGCCGGCGATCGCCAGGCCGATGTCGGAGGTACCGCCGAACAGCACGACCGTGCCCGGCACTCCGAGCGCGTCGTTCATGATGAGCACAACCCCAATCTGCGTCCAAGGTCCGAACGCCACCTACCGAGCGGGTCGAGCTCGTCGCGCACCCGCCGCCACCGGTCGAGCTCGGGATACATCAGCGGCATGCGCGCGCCACGCAGCCGGCCATCCTTCGCCAGGTACACCCGACCGCCGGCCTCGCAGACCAGATCGTCGCACTCCTCGAGCAGCCGCCCGAGCCCGGGCACGCCGGCGGGGATGTCGGCCGCGAGCGTCCAGCCTTCCAGCGGGAACGACAGCATGCCTGCGCCGGGTCCGAGCCGCTTGAGGACCACGATGAAGGTCGGACAGCGCGCCGAGCACACACGCTCGGCGATGCGGCGCAGGGTGTGCTCGCGCCCTGCCGGGACCGCGAACTGGTACTGCACGAACCCGCGGGGCCCGTACATGCGGTTCCACCGGTCGACGGCGTCCAGGGGGTGGAAGAAGGTGGTCATGTTCACCAGGTGCCGCCGAGGCCGTCTCGGTGCGCGGGCGAACGACACCTCGCTCAGCGCGCGGGCCGACAGACGGTTGAGCAGGCCCGACGGCACGACCTCGGGGACCGCGAGCGGGCGGCCCGGGTCGTAGTCCGCGAGCCCGGCCGGCCTGCCGCCGAGAACATCGGCAGCTGCGTGGTCACCGGTCTCGACGATCGCGCGGCCCATCCGTGCGCCGGCACGGGACAGGTCGAGGGTCGCGATCCGGTACGGGCCGGTCGACGCATCGAGGGCGGCGACCGTGTCGTCGAGGTCACGAGTCGTGTGGGTGACGACGTCCATCCAGGTCGAGGTGATCCGGCGGAGCTCCAGCTCGGCATCGAGCACGATGCCGGTCAGGCCCATGCCGCCGAGCGTCGCAGCGAAGACGTCGGCATCGTCGGGTGTCACCCAGCGGCGGGTCCCGTCGGCGAGCAGGAGCGTGAAGCCACGCAGGTGACGTCGGAAGCTGCCGGCGTGGGGGTGGTTCTTGCCGTGCACGTCCGCGGCGATCGCCCCGCCGACGGTGACCATGCGTGTCCCAGGCGTGACTGGCAGGAACCAGCCGTGCGGCACGATGGCACGCAACACCTCGTCGAGCGTGATCCCTGCATCGACCCGCACGATGCCGGTCGAGACGTCGAAGCTGTGCAGCCGGCCGCGAACGGTCATGTCGACGACCACGCCCCCCGCGTTGAGCGCGGCGTCGCCGTAGCTGCGCGCCATGCCCCGCGCGAGCACGCCGCGAGGGTCGTCGGGTGGCCCGGGGTCGGCGGCAGCCGGTGGGGGGACGATGCGTGCGGCGCTCGTCCGCGTACGTCCCCACCCCGACAGGGCGGTCCGGGTCATCAGCCGTACAACCCCAGCAGCACCATGACCCCGGCCGCCACGACGCTGATCGCGGTCACGCGGTCGCGCAGCAGCAGCTCCTCGGGTTCGCCCGTGCGACCTGCGGCGACCAGCAGCAGGTAGCGCAGCGCGATCAGGGTGACCGGTACGACCGACAGCGCGACCCACAGGCTCGGCGTCGCTCCGGCGATCAGCGTCGACGTGCGGAACGCCCATAGGCAGTAGGCCAGCAGCGTCACCGCCAGGCAGACGCCGACCACCTGCTGCAAGAAGGCCTGCGGGTAGCGCTCGAGCACCGCCCGGTGTTCGCCCGCCAGGTCGCCCATCGCGATGGACTCGGCGTAGCGCTTGCCCGCGACCACGAACAGCGCACCGAAGCTGGTGACGATCAGGAACCACTCGGTCAGCGCGATGTCGGTCGCGACGCCACCGGCCAGCGCCCGGATCACGAACCCGGATGCCACGACCATCAGCTCGGCGACAGGGACCCGCTTGAGCCACGCGCTGTAGGTGAGCTGCAGCACGGCGTAGGTGCACAGCACGGCGGCGAGCGAGGGGCCCACGGTGACCCACGCGAGGAGCAGCGCGCCCAGCTCGAGCGCGAGCCCGCCGTACAGGGCCGCCGCCTTCGGCATCTGACCGGATGCGATCGGGCGATGGCGCTTGGTCGGGTGCAGGCGGTCGGTCGGTGCGTCCAGCGCGTCGTTGATCCAGTAGACGCCCGACGCCACGACGGTGAAGGCCGCGAGCGCCAGCAACGCCGGTGACAATGTGGCCGGTTCAAAGATGCGACCGGCCGCGACCGGTGCAGCGAGCACCAGCACGTTCTTGAGCCACTGGCGCGGCCGGGACAGCGTCACCAGTGCGCGGGCACGCTCCCGCGTCCTCGCCGCGTGGCGCTTGCCCGTATCGGCCGGGCGTGGCGCGGAGTCGGTCGTCGCTGATCCCATGACGCTGCGTTCCACCACCTCGTGTGCGGGGGCGGCCCGGTGCCACCCCTCCCGCGGACCGGTCCGCGTCAGCTCGCCGGCGTCACCGGAGCCGCGAGCACATCCAGACCATAGCCTTCCAGCTCCTGTGGCGGCACGTTCAATGTGGGCGCCAGCCGCGTGCTGCGGTGCGTGAGCAAGGTGAACGGCTCGCCGGTCGGCCGCCCGTCGAACGCGTCCGGGCGCTCGGCCAGCAGGTACAGGGTGCGGTCGCCCGACCGGGCGGCCAGGGCCTCCAGGCGGTCGTTGCTGACGGTCTCGTCCGCCCACGCCGCCGGCACGTCGCAGTGGGCCCGCAGCGGCTGGGTCATGCGATAGTGCATCGCGCCCCCGGCCTCGTCCAGCAACAGGAGCGCGGCATCGGTGCCGAGGCGGTGACACGCCGCCTCGACCTGTGCGGCGAAGCCGGCCTCCTCGTTGAGGTCGGCGACCGGCCAGGTCGTGCGCAGTGGCATCAGCAGGCACAGTCCCGCGAGCACTCCGAGGGCGATGTGGCCGGGCAACCGCCACGGGCCGCTCGGGACGCGTGTCCAGCAGCGGTCGATCAGCCACGCCGCGCACACCAGCAGGCCGGGGAAGACCACGGGCAGGAACCGGCGGTCCGCCCAGATGTGGTCGGGTGTGATCGACGGCTGCCACAGGTAGAGCGTCGTCAGGCCGCTGAGGGCCAGCAGGAACGGCATGAGGCGACCGATGCGGCGGGCGACGGTCTCCCGGGTCATTAGCGCCCAGCCCGCCACACCCGCAGCCAGCGCGGGCAGGCCGAGGTACCAGCCCAGCCAGCGCATGGACTGCTCGGCGTAGGTCCGGCTCTCGTCGACCGCCTGACCCTCACGCTGCTGGAGGAAGCCGATCGGCAGGGTGCGGTCCCACGTGTCGACCTGCACGACGGGGCGGACGGCGTAAGCGAACACGCCCGCCACGACGATCAGCAGACCGAGGCCGACGGCGAACCGCTGGCGGTGCCGTAGGATCGCGGCGACGGCGGAGCGTCCCGCGTTCGTGCGTGCCATCGCGGCGATGCCACCGACCGCGATGAACGCCAGGGCCAGCGGCACCAGGAACTCGACGTGCAGCCCGACGTAGAACGGAGCGAAGACGAAGAGGTCGACCGTGGCGATGGCGCTGGTCGTGGCGATGCCGGTCAGCGCCGCCGGCGCGACGCGACGCAGCCGACCGGTCACGAGCGGTGGCAGAAGCGCCAGCGTGAGCATCAGCAGCACCACCAGGCCGTCGAGGCGGGCGAGGAAGGTCCCACCGAGGAGGAGCCCGGCGACGAACCCGGTCGTGCGGTCACGCAGTACGACGGCCTGGTCGAGCGCCCACAGCCCGGCGAACAGCATGCCGAGCATCAGCAGCTCCGAGAACGGGGCGCGCGTGAAGTAGACGAACACCAGGGTGCCCGCCAGCCCGACCTGGGCGACGAGCGCGAGCCATGGACGCATCAGCCGTTCGGCGAAGGCGTACAGGGCCAGCAGGGCCAGCCCGCCGAGCAGTGCGTTGGTCCTGATCATCAGATCGAGGCCGCCGGCGAGGTCGACCGAGGCCATCATCGCCGGGAAGGCGTGCATGAACTGGGCATACAGCGGGCCATCAGGCACGATCTCGTGGAACCCGGCGGCGAAGTAACCCAGGCCGTCCGTGTCGTCGAACGGGGGGCGGGCGGCGTTGATGACCAGCCCTCCATCGGAGGCGATCCAGCCGGCGGTCGCGGTGTACGTGCCGCCGTCCCGTCCCGTCTGCATGTGCTCGCCGGGCAGTGCGCCATTGACGACCGTCGCGGCCAGTGCGACCGCCACCGCGGTGACCCGGATCCACGACGTCGCAGGATGGTCGGGGCGCGTGACCTTCTTCCGTGCGCCGCGGGTCGCCCACCACAGGCCGGCGGTGACCAGCGCGGTCAGCACAACCACCGGCGCGAGTGCGAAGGCGCCGAGCATCGCCAGCGTGACGCCCGACAGCGCCCAGGCGAGCTCGCCGAGCAGCACCAGCCACACCAGACGCTGGAACCAGGTCGCCGACGACGTGCCCGCCGTCACGGCGGTCGCGGCGGGGCGATCGACGGTCAGCGCGCCGTGCGGCGACGCGGCCGACATGCAAGCTCCTTCCGACGGGTAGGGGCATCCGGGACGGGCCCCGGCCCGATATGTTTGCGGAGCCTGGTTCCGCAACCGCGCGGTGGACCGGCTCCGCCGGACACAAGACTACGCGGGTCAGATGTCGAGAGTGGCTGTCAACACAGGAGCGCACCGGTGGCTGAGAAGATCGAGAAGACCGACGAGGGACTGCTGGTACCCGACGAGCCGATCATCCCCTTCGTCGAGGGCGACGGGACCGGCCCGGACATCTGGGCCGCGTCCGTGCGGGTCTTCGACGCGGCCGTCGAGAAGGCCTACGGTGGCGACCGCCAGATCGAGTGGACCGAGGTGCTGGCCGGTCAGAAGGCCAACGACCAGGTCGGTGAGTGGCTGCCCAAGGCGACGATCGAGTCGTTCCGCGAGCACCTGATCGGCATCAAGGGCCCGCTGACGACACCGGTGGGCGAGGGCTTCAGGAGCCTGAACGTCGCGATCCGCCAGATCCTCGACCTGTATGTCTGCCTCCGTCCGGTGCGCTGGTACGCGGGGGTGCCCAGCCCGGTCAAGCACCCCGAGAAGATCGACATGGTGATCTTCCGCGAGAACACCGAGGACGTCTACGCCGGCAAGGAGCTGCAGGCGGGCACCGACGAGGCACGCCAGGCGCTGAAGTTCTTCGCCGACTCCTACGGCTGGGAGATCCGGGAGGACTCGGGCATCGGTATCAAGCCGATCAGCGAGACGGGCTCGAAGCGCCTGATCCGCGCCGCGATCAACTTCGCCCTCGAGAACGACCGGCGGAAGGTGACCCTGGTCCACAAGGGCAACATCATGAAGTTCACGGAGGGTGCCTTCCGGTCCTGGGGCTACGAGCTGGTGCGCGACGAGTTCTCCGACGTCGCGGTGAGCTGGGAGGACAGCGGCGGCGACCCGGGCGACAAGCTGCTGGTCGAGGACGTGATCGCCGACGCCATGCTGCAGCAGATCCTCACCCGCCCCGACGAGTACGACGTGATCGCCACCATGAACCTCAACGGTGACTACATCTCCGACGCGCTCGCGGCGCAGGTCGGCGGCATCGGCATCGCGCCCGGCGGCAACATCAACTACGAGACCGGCGTGTCGGTGTTCGAGGCCACCCACGGCACGGCGCCCAAGTACGCCGGCCAGGACAAGGTAAACCCCGGTTCGCTCATCCTGTCGGGTGTCTCGATGCTGCGCCGGATGGGCTGGTCCGAGGCCGCTGAGACGATCGTGTCGTCGATGGAGGACACGATTTCCCAGAAACTGGTCACCTACGACTTCGAGCGCCAGATGGAGGGCGCGACGCTGCTCAGGACAAGCGAGTTCGCTGACGCGATGATCGAGCGCATGTGACCGCGGAGACCCCCACCCCTCGGTGGGCTGGCGCTCACCCTCACCCGCAGATCCCCACCGACCGGCTTGCTGGCGCTGGCCCTCACCCGCAGATCCCCACCCCTCGGCCGGCTGGCGCGCGCCCGCACTCCCAGCGCGCGCCTCGGCTGCGGCCCGATCAGCATCTGGCCGACTCGATCACGCGGGTCGGACGGTTCGCGGCCATCGACCCGCTCAAGGGGCGCAGCCTGCCCAAGCTCGTGCGCGTGCTCGGCGTCGTGGCCTGGGTCGCGTTGACCGTTGAGTCGTTCCGCCGCGCCCGCGCGTCCGCGTCCGGGGACACCGCGCGCGACTGACGCCGACGTGGCGCCGAGGTCGCGCTGACGTGTGCGGTCAGCTACACCGGGTTCGGGTGTGGCTGCCAGGACGCCCGTGCTCCTGGATGCCGTGGACAAGGGCGCGTGGCCGGCAGCCAGCGGACGTAGGTCCTGGCCGCCACGCGGCCCGCGCGTACACTGTGGCGCGTTCCGGCCGGGTAGCCAAGTGGTAAGGCAGGGGCCTGCAAAGCCCTTATTCGCGGGTTCGATTCCCGCCCCGGCCTCTCACGCTGACCAGCGGAAATGCGCTCCGCAGCACGTCGCCTGTGGATAACCGTGTAGCAGTTCTTGTAGCAGTCATACCCTCCACATGTGAGAGTGGCGAAGCTCTACCCGATCGATGGCGGCCCGCGGTGGGGCGCGCCCTGGTACGACGCGAGCGGTAGGCGGCGCGCGGTCACCGCGCCGACGGTCGAGGAAGCTGTCGCGAAGCGCGCCAAGAAGATGGCTGGCTGGACGTCGGACGAGAAGCTCGGTGACTTCCTCTCCTGGTGGACGACCGAGTACCTTCCGCGCCGCGTCGCGAATGGCCGCCTCGCTGAGGAGACGATGGACGGCTACGAGTCGTCCGTGCGGCTGCACATCACGCCGCGCATCGGTGCTGTCGGCCTGACCGACCTGACGGCCACCGTGCTCGAGGGCTGGCTCGACGAGCTCGACGACGACGGTCTCGGTGCTCGCGGGCGGCAGAAGGCGCTGCGCACGCTGTCGGTCGCGCTCAGCGTGGCGGTGAAGCGCGACCTAATCGGGCGGAATCCCGCCCGCGGCGTGGAGGGCCCGCGTGTTGTTGCGAAGCGGGTCACTCCGTGGACCCGTTCGCAGGCGGCTGCGTTCATCGCCGCTTCGACCGAGATGCCGCAGCTCCACGGGAACCTGTGGCTCGTCCAGCTCGGCACCGGTCTGCGGCCGTCAGAGGCGCTCGCGCTGCACGTCGACGATGTCGACCTGTCCCGTGCTCGGGCGCGGGTGCACCGCAACCTGAGCTGGCGCAGGGGCGGGCGGTGGGTCATCAAGACGACCAAGGGCGAGGACGATGTGTGGCTCGCGCTGCCGGACTTCGCTGTCAGCGCCGTTACCCGGCACCTGGAGGTACGTGCCGCGTGGGCGGCGTGGGACGGCTGGCAGGAGCACGGACTGCTGTTCACGGCGCGAGCCGGCATCCCACTGCGCGGCACATCGATCGGCACGCCGCTGACCAAGCTGTGCGCGCAGGCGGGTGTGCCGCGCGTCACGCCGCACGGCATCCGCCACCAGACGGCGAGTGCGCTGCTCGCAGCGGGAAAGAGCCTCACCGACGTGCAGTACGTGCTGCGCCACAAGACCCAGCGGCTGACGAGCGATCTCTACGGGCACATGGCTGACGACGCACGCGCTCACGCCGCCGAGGTGCTCGACGAGCTGTCGCCCGACAGATAGCGGTCGAGCGCCGCGGCGCTGACGAGCCAGCGGGCGCCGCTCGTCACGGCGTCCAGCTGTCCGGCGTGGATGCGCCGGCGGACGGTCTCCTCGCTGCAGCCGACGATGCGCGCGACGTCGGCGACGGTGTAGACCGTCGGCTGCTCGGCGGCGCCCTGGTTCAACGCGGCCTCCGCGATGGCAAGCGCGGCCCGCAGCTGTATGACGACGGCTTCGAGCGTTGACGGAACCACGCCTGTCGCGGCCGCTCGCCCGCCCCGAACCTGGCTCCTGTGGAACCGAGCGGTCATGCGAGTGCCCCCGTCGCGGCGGCGGTACGTGTCGAGCCCATCGCATCCCCCTCCGAGTGCTCGCGGAATCTGGTTCTCGGTAGCACCAGAACGGGGGACGGATATCGGACGGACCTGGCGCGGCACTTGCACTCGCGACACCAGGCGTATGCATCGTGTGCATACTGCGGCGACGTCGCGACTCGACGGCGAGGTTCGGACCGCCCTGGCGTGCCGCGAGGTGCACGCGGCGGCTTCGTCGTGCCGATCGGCCTTGCACGGACCTTGCGGAGGGTGGGCCAGTTGTATGCACTCGACCCATACCGGTTCGTGTGCCCGCGCCAGCGTCGTTCGGTGCAGCCGGCCACGGCACATGACCGAGTCGGCGCTCACGACGATCCGAGCGGAGGCCGATCAGATTTCGCCCCGGGTGCGCGCTCCTCACGGATCGCAGTAATGAGTTGACCATCGAGGCGAGTGCTGTAGTGATCGCGGAGATGAGCACGGCGACATCAAGCGTGACGCCGCGGCGGCTGCGACACGTCGCGGTGTCACGACGCTAGCTGGCGTCACGCTCTACACAGTAGGACTCCAGCTCCTCGTACACCAAGGCGAGGACATCCTCGCTCGAGACCTCACGGTTGCGCTCGTGGATGCGGTCGGTCAGGCCTCCGGCGCCGAGGTAGCTGCGCAGCGCCGCCTCGACGACGGCGGTGTCCGTCGCCTTGTCTGCTGCCGCGCGGCGTTGCGCCTCAGCGTACAGCTCGTCGTCGATCGCCAACGTGGCCATGCTCCAAGGGTAGCCGACCGTGCTCCGTGACCTGCGATGGACCCCGAGCGCCGGCCATCGCCTACCACGGCGAGTCCGAAAGGCCTCCAGCCAGAGCACGGACAGCTGACAGGATCACGGATCACGCCGAGCGACGACGAGCTACCTAGCACGGACTCGTAGTCACCTTGCACAGTCGAGTACCGACGAGTTCAGCCTGCAAGGAGCGCTCCAACACCGACCAGCATTTCGAGCACCCAGTCCAGGCACAGACTTGCACTAGAGTGCTGCCGCCCGGTCCTCCTGCGGAGCATCAGTGGGGGACTGCGGAACTGACACTCCCCGCGCTGACGCCGCGACCGTCGCGGGGGCCGATGCCATCGTCGTGGGTGATGACTCCGCGCAGGGCGGCGATGAACGCGGACGTTGCCGCTGGCAGCGGTGGTTCGCCGAACGTCGCGATGTAGACACGGCGATGCCAGCGCTCCAACGCGGTGGCCTGGACGCCGGTGGCGTGGTGGGAGCGCAGGGCCATGCCGGGTGTTGTTGTGACGCCGAGCCCCGCGGCCACGAGCGCTTGGCTGACGATGATGTCGTCGCTGGTGTAGCTGATGTTCGGTGTGAACCCGGCAGCCTCGCAGGCGTCGACGAAGTCCCGTCGACAGTTCTTGCAGCCGGCGATCCAGGTCGCGTCGCGGTGGTCGGTGAGCGTCGCGCCATGTCGCAGGCTGAGCAGGTACATCGGGTCGTCGGCGATGTGGTCGTAGGTGACGTCGTCGTCGGGAGTGGTGTCGTCGTAGCGGAACACGATCGCGACATCGATCGTGCCAGCGCGCAGCCACTGCAACGCCACGGTGGGGTGCGCGTCGGTCAGACGCAGGTCAAGATCGGGCTCCCGTTGCCGCAGGGTCGCCGCCGCAGGCGGCGCCCAGACGCTCAGCGCGGACTCGAACGCGGCGACCCGTACCCGACTGGTG
>DATHVN010000073.1 GCA_035461305.1 Euzebyales bacterium
GAGCTGCGGGACGCGGTGCTCAAGAACTGGCGCGACGGGTCGATCTCGTTCGAGCAGCGAGGGGTCGAGTTCCCCGCGTCCTGGTCGATGATGGCGACCCAGATCGTCAGCCAGAAGTACTTCCGCGGCACGCTCGGCACCCCCGAGCGCGAGCACTCGGTCCGCCAGATGATCGACCGGGTCGCCGACACGATCACCGGCTGGGGACTCGACGGCGGGTACTTCGCCGATGAGGACACCGCGGAGGTCTTCAACGCGGAGCTCAAGCACCTGCTGGTGCACCAGAAGGCTGCCTTCAACTCCCCGGTGTGGTTCAACGTCGGCGTCGAGCCCGAGCCCCAGTGCTCGGCCTGCTTCATCCTGTCGGTCGAGGACGAGATGTCGTCGATCCTCAACTGGTACGTCGAGGAGGGCACCATCTTCAAGGGGGGGTCCGGCTCGGGGGTCAACCTATCGCGCATCCGGTCGTCAAAGGAGCAGCTGCGCGGTGGCGGGCAAGCCAGTGGCCCAGTCAGCTTCATGCGTGGCGCTGATGCGTCGGCGGGCACCATCAAGAGCGGCGGCAAGACCCGCCGTGCGGCCAAGATGGTCATCCTCGACGTCGATCACCCCGACATCGAGGAGTTCGTGTGGTGCAAGCAGCGTGAGGAGCTCAAGGCGCGGGCACTGCGCGAGGCCGGCTTCGACATGGATCTCGACGGGCTCGACTCGGCGTCCATCCAGTACCAGAACGCCAACAACTCGGTCAGGGTCACCGACGCGTTCATGCGGGCCGTCGAACGCGGCACCGACTGGGATCTGTCCGCGGTCACGACCGGCGAGACCATCAAGTCGCTGCCGGCGGCGGACCTGATGCGCCAGATCGCCCAGGCGGCGTGGGAGTGCGCAGATCCAGGAATTCAATACGACACAACAATCAATGATTGGCACACAACGCCAAACGCTGGACGCATCAATGGATCTAATCCATGTTCAGAGTACATGCATCTCGATAATTCAGCGTGCAACCTGGCGTCGCTGAATCTGCGGACGTTCGAGTCCGGTGGCGTCTTCGACGTCGAGTCGTTCCGCCGCGCTGTCGAGATCGTCTTCACCGCGCAGGAGATCCTCGTCTCCAACTCGAGCTACCCCACAGAGGCGATCGGGGTCAACGCCCGCGCTTATCGGCAGCTCGGCCTGGGGTACGCCAACCTGGGTGGCCTGCTGATGAGCCAGGGCATCCCCTACGACTCCGACGAGGGACGTGCGTGGGCGGCGGCGATCACGGCGCTGATGACCGGCCAGGCGTACCGCACGTCGGTCGAGCTGGCGAAGGTGCAGGGCCCGTTCGACGGCTACGAGGCCGACTGGGACGGCATGCTGCGGGTGCTCACCAAGCACCGCGATGCATTGTCGGTCATCGACCGCGAGCTTGCGCCCGCCTACGTCCTCGATGCCGCGCGCACCGCGTGGAGCGAGACGGTTGATCACGCGCGGGACCAGGGTGTGCGCAACGCCCAGGCCACGGTGCTGGCTCCTACGGGCACCATCGGCCTCATGATGGACTGCGACACCACCGGCATCGAGCCCGATCTCGGGCTGGTCAAGATGAAGAAGCTGGTCGGTGGCGGATCGATGAGGATCGTCAACCAGACTGTCCCCGTCGCCCTGACCCACCTGGGCTACCAGTCCGAGCAGGTCGAGGCGATCGTCGCCTACATCGACGATCACGCGACGGTCGAGGGCGCGCCGGCGTTCAAGCCGGAGCACCTGCCGGTCTTCGACTGCGCGATGGGGGAGCGGTCGATCGCGCCGATGGGCCACGTCCGCATGATGGCCGCCGTCCAGCCCTGGATCAGCGGCGCGATCTCCAAGACCGTCAACATGCCCGAGTCGGCGACCGTTGAGGACGTCGAGCACATCTACATGGAGGGCTGGCGTCTCGGCCTGAAGGCGCTGGCGATCTACCGCGACAACTGCAAGGTCGCCCAGCCGCTGTCGGTGAGTCGCAGGAACAAGGCAGACAAGTCGGCGACGGCCACGGACGAGGAGGCTGCGCAGGCCGGCATCGTCCGGCGGCGGCTGCCACGGCAGCGTCCGGCACAGACCTTCTCATTCACGGTCGGCGACGCCGAGGGCTACATGACGGCGGGGGAATACCCGGGCGACGGTCTCGGGGAGATCTTCGTCAACCTCGGCAAGCAGGGCTCGACGCTGTCTGGTGTCATGGACGCGTTCGCCATCAGCGTGAGCATCGGGCTGCAGTACGGCGTACCGCTCGAGGCGTTCGTCTCGAAGTTCATCAACATGCGCTTCGAGCCTGCCGGCATGACGGACGACTCGGAGGTCAAGTTCGCCTCATCGATCGTCGACTACATGTTCAGGCGCCTGGCGATCGAGTACCTGCCCCCCGACACCCGTCACCAGCTCAACATCTACACGATGCAGGAGCGCATCGCCCAGCTCGACGGGGGCAGCGCGCCCGCCCCGATGGCGGCCGATGACGCCATGCCGAAGGTCGACGCCGAGGGCCAGACGGTCCTGCCGGTCACGCCCGAGCACCCGGTCGACGACAACTACTCGAACGCGCCGATGTGCTACCAGTGCGGTGTGTCGATGGTCCGGGCCGGCTCGTGCCACTGCTGCCCGCAGTGTGGCACGACGAGTGGCTGCAGCTGACACGACCCGGGCCACGGCGTGGGGCGCATGGGCGCCCCCGCGCTCCATCCCGGAGCCCTCACTGCGCCGCCCGAGAACGTTGTCCCGGTCGACCGGGTCTCGTCGGCGACCAGTCGGGGCGGCAGCGCTCGCGGGATAGTCCTCGGTGGTCATCCGCCACTGCAGCGCAGTGCCCGACTCCCCGGGCGCATCGCGGTCCCGGGTGACGGTCTCGACATGGCGATACCCGAGCCGCCGGGGACGCGTCCACTGATCCGGTTCGCACGGTCGTGGCGGATCTCGGCGTGGGTGACGCACCCACCTCGTCCATGTCGTCAACGTAGCGGAGGCGGGGATGGACGCACCGGCATCGATGGTCAGTGGGCGGAGTCGGCCAGGTCGCGTGGTGGGCGTCGCGGACCGCGTCCGGCCGAGCTCGGCGCAAATGCGTCGGCGCCGCCGGTGGCCACGGGCCGCGCGGGATCTGCGCTCCACGGTGACCAGGATCCCGGGTAGAGCCGTGCGGCGGGCAGCCCGGCTGCTCGATGGCCAGCAGGTTGTGGCAGGCTGTGACGCCCGAGCCGCAGTAGACGATGGCCGACGTGGTGTCGGCGCCGACCGCCGCGTAGCGGACGCGCAGCGCGGGCGCGTCGAGGAACCGCCCGTCGGCGTCGAGGTTGCCGGCGAACGTCACGTTCAGCGCGCCGGGGATGTGTCCGGCGCGCGGATCAACCGGCTCGGTCGTGCCGTCGTAACGCTGCGGCGCGCGTGCGTCGATGACTACGCCGCCGCACGCGACCGTGTCCGCGACCCGGTCGGCGTCGACCAGTCGGGCAGGTGGCCAGTCGTCGAAGTGGAACGAGCCGGGCACGATCTCGGGCGCGACGACCGACAACGGCTCGTCGGTGGCGGCGTGTCCACCGTCGAGCAGTGCAGCGTGTTCGCCACCAGTGCGGAGCAGCCAGACCAACCGCGCCGCGGTGGCGCCACCGGCGTCGTCGACGCCACCACCGTCGCACCGTTCGCGATACCGGCCCGCCGCATCCCTCGGCGAAGACGTCGGGTCGTGGGAGCGGGTGCCGGCCCTCCGCCGGTGTGGCGGCCCTGCGCGCCACGTGTCGAGGTCGACGAACACGGCTCCGGGCGGGTGCCGCTCCGCGGCTGGTCACGCGGCGTGCCCCGACAGGTACCATTGCCCAGATCGTGATGCGTTCTCCAGTCAGCGGCCGCACGACCAGGGATCTGCTGGTCATACTCGGCGCGATCACAGTGGTCGCGGTCTCCGGCGTCATCGCGATGGCGTTCGTCGTCGGCGGCTCCGAGGTCGATCCCGCTGTCCTGGTGGTGCTGGGTGGCGTGGTCGTCGCCGTCGGCCTGCCCGGTGCCGCCCGCCGCCGGACCACGAGGCACCGCCGGCGGCTGCGTCGCGTGGTCGGTGACCCGGTGGCGTTGACCGGCGTGTGGCGGCGGTCGCTGGCGGAGGCGTGGACCGCACGCGACCAGTACGCCGCCGCTGCGGCGTCCGACGGGTCGTCGCCCCTGCGGGAGCGGTTGGCCGACCACCTCCCCGTCATCGACGCGGCCCTCGCGCGGTGCGGTGTGCTCGCGCGTGACGGCGACCTGCTGGGGCGTCAGCTGCAGGGCTTTCACGCCAGGCGCCTGCGCCGCGATCTGCGATCCGCGCGATGGCGCGATCCCCATGGGCTGCGGACGCAGCATCTCGAGGCGCGCCTTGCCGAGGTCGACCGCCTCGATGCGCGGATCCAGCAGGTTCGGGCACGGCTCGAGGTGCAGGTGCACGACCTGAGGACCGCGGCGTGGCGTGCGACCGAGTTGCGCATGCGACCGGCGGTCGACGCCGACGACCGTCTCTCCGACCTGCTCGTCGACCTCACCCATCTGCGCGAGGCGCTCGACGAGGTGGACGCTCCGCCTCACGCGATGCCGGATGTTGACAGTGGTCACGGCGTGGCCGGAGCCCCGGTGTCCGCCGGCGATCTCCGGTACGATGTGTGAGCGCGGCGTGGCGCACGCGACCGGTGGTGGACGCCGCGGGCCGCCAGTCGTGACGGGTCCGGTGGCGCGGTGGGAAGTTCGCGGAGTCGGTTCCACGACGGACGTGGTGGACCGGCGTCGCCCGACGCCCAGAACACGAACCACTGAGAGGCGGTCCCTGCAGCCGTGCCTGCCCGTTCGTCATCGCGGATCTTCCTCGCCCGGGCGCGCCCTGCGCGGGATCGTCTGGACGAGGCGACGACCGCCGAGGTGAGGGCTCCACGGTCGACCCGCCGCGCTCCCGCCGACGACCGGTTCGGCGACGTCGTGATCGACCTCACGGACCCGACGCCGACCACCCGGACGGTTCGCCCTCCGGCACGTGGCCGCGGATGGGGGGTGTGGGTGCCGGTCGTTGTACTACTGGGGGTCGGCGTCGCCGTGGGGGCGCTGGCTGTGGCCAACTACTCGGCCGCGCTGCAGTGGCGTGAGCGTGCGAATGTCGCCGAGCAGCGCGCGGCGCAGGCCGAGGCGCAGGCCGCCGCCAGCCGGCGTGACGCCCAGGAGGCCCGCCGGGCGCAGCGTGTGGCCCGTCAGCGGCGCAGTGCGCTGGCCGATCAGCTCGCCGTCTCCGAGGCGGACGTCGCGGCGCTCGAGGCCCGCCTCGTGGCATTGGCCAGCGATCGTGCGCGCGAACAGGATCTCGGCGGCGCCGTCGGCGGCACGGACCCCGAGGCGCTGCTGCGGTCGCTCGGGGCGCAGGTGGACAGCTGCGTCGCGCAGGTCGCGGCGGCGCGCTCCGGTCTGATCACCGACACCGACGTCGACGGCTGGCAGAGGGCGCTGACCGTTGCCGAGGCCACGTGTGCGCAGGCGGCCTCGGACATCGACGCGTTGGCTGGCGGCGACTGATGTCCATGAGTGGCGCACGCCGCGGGATCCTCGTCGCGGCGGCGCTGGTCGCGCTGACGACCGGGTGCGCGCCGGTGCCGTCGCAGCCGCCCGTGGCTGCGGCCCCCGCCGAGACCGTGGAGGTGCTGCCGGCCTCCGCCGAGGCACCGGCCGCGCCTTCGCTGCACGGCAACGCGATCGAGCGCGTCGCGCGCCAGTTGACGGTGCGAGTGCGGATCCGCGGCTGCGGTCGTCTGGGGACGGCGTCTGCGGTGGCGGTCGGCCCGCGGCTGCTGGTGACCAACCGCCACGTCGTGGCCGGTGCCGACGAGCTCGAGCTCAACTACTGGGACGGCACGAGCGCCCGGGCGGAGCTCGACGCGCTGGCGGTCGCCGACGACCTCGCCTTGGTGAAGGTGTCGTTGCGCCTGCCCGCCGTAGCGCGTCTGGCGGCAGCCGACCCCGACGCCGGGGCGGCGGTCGTGGTGGTGGGCTACCCGGACGGCGGCGAGCAGGCGGTGGAGCGTGGTGAGGTCGTGGAGTACGCACGCCTGCGCAAGCCGGCGGACGCCAGCCCCGTCATACGCATCACGGCCGACATCGTGCCGGGCAACTCGGGTGGTGCCGTCGTCGATCACCGTGGTGAGCTCGTCGGCATCGTGTTCGGCGTCGAGACCGAGACAGGCTACGGGCTCGCGATCCCGGCGTCGGCCGTGCGCGCGCTCCTCACTGAGGGTGGCACGGCCCGGGTTCAGGGATGCGAGTGACGTCCGTCGCTCTTGTCTGCCGTGGGCGGGGATGGCATCGTGAACCTGATCAGGGCCGACGATGGCAGATCAGGACAGATGGTCACGATAGGGATGGACGACGAGCGTCGCCGGCGCAAATGGCTCGGCTCGTCGCTGTTCATCGGCCGGCTCCGCGGCGCCGGCAAGTTCGGGCGCATGATCATGCGCTGGCTGGTGTGGTTCCCGCTCCGCCTGCTGTTCTGCAGCCCGTTGACCGTCCTGCACCGCGCGGCGCTGCCCCGTGAGCCGGTGGTGTTCGTCGCCAACCACGCGAGTCACGCCGACACGGTGCTCCTGCTCGACGTACTGGCGCGCGACCGCCCGCTGGCCGTCGCCGCTGCGGACGACTACTGGTTCAGGGACCGCATCAAGGGCCTCGCACTCGCAGGCTCGCTCGGAGCCTTCCCGTTCCCCCGCGAGGGTGCACGCGGGTTGCGCCGGACCGAGGAGCTGCTCGCTGCCGGCTGGTCGGTGCTGATCTACCCCCAGGGCACACGCGGCGGCGGCAAGTTCCGTTCCGGCATCGGCCGGCTGGCGGCGGCGGGCGCAGTGCTGGTCCCCGTGGGGGTCGTCGGCACGCGGCACGTGCTGCCCAAGGGCGCCAAGTGGCCGCAGCGTCACCGCGTCTCGGTCCACATCGGCGAGGCCCTGCGGATCCGCGACGCGCACGAGGCCGTCCGGCGGGCCGAGCAGGCCGTCGCGGAGCTGTCACACGACCCAGAGCTGGGCGCGGCCTGAGCGCGGACGTCAGACCCAAAAGGTCGGCGTCGGCCGACGCCAGCGAACCGTCGGCACCGCGGCCGGAGCGTGCGGCATGATCGTCGACTGCGGCCTGTACTGCGACGGCAAGCGCAGCGACGAGGCGCTGTCTCTCGCCGAGGCCTACGACAGGGCGGGCGGAACGGACAGCTTCGTCTGGGTCGGCCTGCACGATCCCACGCCGGAGGAGTTCGATGACGTCGCCCGCCAGTTCCACCTGCACGAGCTGGCGGTCGAGGACGCGATCGAGGCTCACCAGCGGGCGAAGCTCGAGATCTACGGTGACAGCCTGTTCGTGGTGCTCAAGCCGGCGCGCTACGACGACGCCGCCGAGGAGGTCGCCCTCGGTGACATCATGCTGTTCGTCGGCGAGCGGTTTGTGGTCACCGTCCGCCACGGTGAGCTCGGCGAGCTCGGGTCGGTCCGGCAGCGCCTCGAGCACGACCCCGCGCTGCTCGCGCTGGGACCGATCGCCGTGCTCTACGCGGTGCTGGACCGCGTCGTCGACGACTACATGCCGATCACGACCGATCTCGACCGCGATGTCGAACAGGTCGAGGAGGACGTGTTCAGTGCCGACGGCGGCAACCCGACCGAGCGCATCTACCGGCTCAAGCGCCAGGTCCTCGAGTTCCACCGCGCGACCTCGGGCCTGATCGAGCCGCTCGACGTGCTGGTCCGCAACCGCGTGCCCGTCGACACCGAGCCGCTGGCCGAGTACCTGCGAGATGTCCAGGACCACGCCCGCAGGGTCGATCAGCAGGTCGACGCCCACCGGGACCTGCTGACCAGTGTCCTGCAGGCCAACCTCGCGCAGGTTGGCATCCGCCAGAACGAAGACGCGCGCCGCATCTCGGCGTGGGTCGCGATCGCGGCGGTGCCCACCCTGATCGCCGGCATCTACGGCATGAACTTCGATCACATGCCCGAGCTCGACTGGCCATGGGGGTATCCGGCGGCGCTGGTGGTGATGGTCGGGATCTGCGTGGGCCTGTACAAGGGGTTCCGACGCAACGGTTGGCTGTAGCAGCCGCTCTGCCGTCGGCCGGCGTGGTGTCCCTCGCGACACGCAGCGCAAGCGTCGCGGCGAGATCGCTGGCGGCCGGATGCAATCGGCTCGAGCGCCTCGGCCTCCGGGGCCGGCGCCGACGGTGGCGGCGCGTCCGCGATCGAATCGACGTCGTCGTGATCGCTGCGTCGACGATCACCTTGGGGGCCGCCGACGTGCCGCGGAACCGGATGAAGAACCCCGCACCTCGACCAGTAGCAGGGATTGCCGGACTATCAGTCAGAACTGCTCAAGGCGTGTCTCACTCACTGTGCGGAGCATCCTGCGACCGCTCACAGGATGGTCACCGACCACCTGTCAGGCGTGTGACCGCTGGCGGGTGTCTTTCCAGCCGGAGTGCACCGCGCACGTCGACGACGGGTTGTAGCGGGACAGCATCGTCGCGCAGTCGTCGGCGACGCAGATGCGCTCCTGGCCGAAGTTCTCCAGGCGCTCGCCTCCGACGACGCGCTGGTGACGGGACTGGCGCAGGTGTGGTTGGGCGTGGTCGGCTGTCGTGCTCATGACGCGGACACCGTCGGGTCGATCGCACGCTCACGCACCATCGACGGGGCTGCATCGCAGACGGGACACCGCAGCTGATCGGCGGCGGATGTGCTCTTGGCGCCGTAGAACCAGCGGTTGCAGCGTTCGCAAAAGGCCCATTGCTCGGACATGTCACGCTCCTTCGAGTTCCGCTCGAGGAGGCAACCGGGTCCGGGGCTGCCGGAGAGATGCGTCCGCCTCGTGGTCGTGGACGCCTCTTCGAACGATACCGCACGGCGGGTGCCGGTCAAACGTCTGTTGTCCCCGCACGCGCAGCGGCCCCGCGTCGCCTGAGAACTGACGCGCGTCGGCCGTCGTCATGCGGGGCACCCTGTCAACGACATGACAGACGCCGCAGCCCAGCCACCCGTCCCTCCGACCGACACCGACGCAGCCGTCGACTACATCCTCGACCACTACCGGTGCTTCGCCATCGTCGGCGCGTCGCCACGGTCGTGGCGTCCGAGCCATGGCGTGCTGAGCACCCTCGCTGCGCACGGCTTCGACGTGGTCCCCGTCAACCCGATGTGTGCCGAGGTCGACGGACGCCACAGCCACCCGGATCTGGCGGCGGCTGCAGCCGCGCATCCCATCGAGGTCGTGGACATCTTCCGCCGCTCCGAGCTGGCCGGGGCCCATGTGGACGAGGCGATCGCCCTCGGCGCGCGCGCAGTCTGGATGCAGCTCGGCGTGATCGACGAGGCTGCCGCTCAGCGGGCCCGCGACGCCGGCCTCGTCGTCGTGATGGACCGGTGCCCGGCGATCGAGCTGCGTCGCCGGGCCGCGTAGCCGGCTCGTCTCAACGCGCCTGACGTGATGCATGTCGCTGCTCCCCGCGGTGGCCGACGAGGCGCATCAACCGCCCGGTGTATGCTGCATCCCCCTTGGTCACACAGGTGACGTCTGGAGTGCAGCGTGCACGGCCCACCGCGTCCTATCGGCCGGGTTTGTGCACGTTTCACGCGGGCAGCATCCGGCGATTCCTGCCGCGGAGAGCATGGAGGGAGGTTCGGCGATGTTGCGTACCGTCATCATTGTGCTGGTGGTTGTGATTCTCGTGATCGTGCTACTCAGGCTGGTCTAGGACACCTTGACCGGCCGTGACGCAGCCGGCGCCACGAGCCTCCAGCAGAATCGAAGGAGCCTTCGACCCGCGGTCGGAGGCTCCTCGCATGTCCGACGTGTGCCGGTCAGCGCGAGCCGTCGGCGCCGTGACATCGACCCTTGTGCGCACGGGCGGCATGGGTCGCGTTCGGCGTCCCCGTAGGTGGTTCCAGACACGGACGACATCGGGCTGCTCGTCGCCGGGAGCACCGGTCACGTCGTCGCCGTCATGTGCCGGGGTGGCTGCCGCGGCGGGAGGCTCCACGCGCGTAGGCTGCTGGCCGTGCTCGAGTCGACCGTCGCGCTGCGGTACGTGACCCCGTTGCGTGAGGGCGGATCTCTGCCGGGCCTGGTCGAGGCTGAGGACTTCGGCACGTACGTCGTCAAGTTCCGCGGCGCGGGGCAGGGACCGAAGGTGCTCGTGGCCGAGGTGATCGTCGGTGAGCTCGCACGACGGCTGGGGATCGCGGTGCCGGAGCTGAAGACGATCGAGGTCGACGAGGCGATCGGACGGCGTGAGCCCGATCCGGAGGTGCGCGATCTGTTGGTGGGGAGCGCCGGGCCGAACCTGGCGATCGACTTCCTCCCGGGCGCCGTGGGCTACGACGGGATCTCGTTCGCGCCGGATCGGGCACTGGCAGCACGGATCCTGTGGCTCGACGCCTTCGTCGCGAACGTCGATCGCAGCTGGCGCAACACCAATCTGCTCGTGTGGCATGGGAGGATGTGGGCGATCGACCACGGCGCCGCGCTGTACTTCCACCACGCGTGGACCACCCCGGACCGCTTCGCCGCGCAGCCGTATGACAGCCACGATCACGTACTGGCGGCGTACGCTGCGGGTGTTGCGCAGGCCGACGCCGAGCTTGCACCTCGGATCAATGAGCGCCTGCTCGAGGAGGTCGTCGCACTCGTGCCCGATGTCTGGCTGGCCTCTGACACGGTCCACGGGTCGGTCGCGGCGACCCGCAGTGCGTACCTCGACTTCCTGCGGGCCCGAGCGGCGCACCGTGGAGCGTGGCTGCCGGAGCCGGCCCGATGAGCCGGATGCCCTTCGAATACGCGGTGCTGCGGGCAGTCCCGCGGGTCGACCGCGGTGAGCGCATCAACGTCGGTGTCATCATGTACTGTCAGCAGGCGGACTACCTCGACACGCGCTGGCGGCTCGACGGTGATCGGCTACGGTTTCTCGATCCCGACGTCGACACGGCGGCGGTCGAGGCGACGCTCGCGGCGATCGACGCGACGTGTGCGGGGCAAGCCGCGGCAGGGCCGGCGGGTCAGCTGCCGCGGAGCCGCCGCTTCCGGTGGCTGACCGCTCCGCGATCGACGGTCGTGCAGCCAGGCCCCGTGCACGCCGGTCTGACGTCCGATCCGGCAGCTGAGCTGGCCCGTCTGTTCGACCAGCTCGTCGGACCCTGACCGGTCGGTGTCCCTCCACGAGGGCCGAGGTGGTCCCGGGTAGGCGTCGTGGTCCTCGGCGGCCGCAGAGCGGTCACACGGAGCCGGACATCGGCCCGGTGGGACCCGTGCCAGGGCCACCCAGAAGAGCTGTTCCGTCATGACGAGCGCGGTCGGAGGCGTCGTGCCCGGCGGCCGTCGTGGCCTGAGCGTGACGCCGCGGGCTGGCTCGTAGGCGTCCAGGCGCATGGGCCCGACGAGCCCGTGTGGGTTGCGATCCGCTGTGGCGACGTGCAGATTCGGGCTGCACAGCGCGGCGAAGATCGGCGGAACACCTCCACGCGTAGGGGCGACCGCGGTCGGCAGGTTCGGGTCATCCGCCTCCTCATCCAGCGCGATCCAGTCGCGTGGTACTCGTCGGGGACACGGTGACCGGGGCCGCGTGCACACGTCCGCCGGCAACGACGCACGACGCAGCACATTGCCGGGGAGATGCCGAGGTCGAGCAGCAGCGCCCTGGAGGCAGGGTCGATGACGTACCGTTCGTTGCTCACGCCTGGTCGGCTGCGGTGCCGGTCAGGGCGGCATCGACGTCGAGCGCGACGCCGGTCTCACGTTCGGAGACTGCGAACAGGGTGTCGATGGCGCGCTGCAGGCCGATGCGGCGCAGGATCGGGCGGCGGACCGGGGGACCGCTGTTCACGAAGCGTGGGGCGTACATCTGCCCGCCCTTCGCCCGGGGGTCGGTCGCGGCCCGCAGCTGGGGGAGTGCGCCACGGTCGGCGGGCATCCCGGTGCGGGCGGCCAGCCACTGGAAGAACCGCCCCGAGCGCCCCGCTCCCCCCTCGTCGACGGTGCGCACCTGCAGGTCCGTGTGCGACAGGCCTGGATGCGCCACGACGCTGATGGCGCGCAGCCCGCGTGTCTCGAGCTCCCGCTGGAGCCCGAGCGCGAAGTGGTAGTTGGCCAGCTTCGACTGACCGTAGGCCTTCCACGGTGCGTAGTTGCCCCGCAGATTCGGGTTGTTCGGATCGACGGCGCGACCGGTGTGGTGTGCCGTGCTCGTCACGGACACGACGCGAGCTGCCCGGGCGCGCAACAGGGCGGGGAGCAGAAGCGCGGTCAGGGCCCAGTGGCCGAGGTGGTTGATCCCGAACTGCATCTCGAACCCGTCCTCGGTGGACCGCTCGGGCATCGCCATGACCCCGGCGTTGTTCACCAGGAGGTCGATCCGTTCGTGTGTCGCGAGGATGCGCTCCGCGGCGGTCCTCACCGAGGCCAGCGATCCGAGATCGAGTGGGATGATCTCCAGCGATGCCGCGGGATGGGCTGCGAGGATCTCGTGCCGCGCGGCCCCTGCCTTGGCCTGGTTGCGAGCTGCCATGGCGACGTGTGCGCCCTTGCCGGCGAGGGCCCTGGTGGTGGCAAGTCCGAGGCCACCGTTCGCGCCGGTGACGACCGCGACCCTGCCGTCCTGTGGGGGGATGTCTGCGACGGACCATGCCATGTCGTGCGCCTCACGAGCCGTTGTCGGGGATCTGCCGCGACGGCCGGCGCACCTCCTGTGGCCCACCGCTCACGGTCTTCCCAATGACCGTAGGCGGAGCTCCCCGAGACGTCACCGGCAGATCGCGCCAGATCACTCGCAGGACGCGCCACATCGCCGCGCATGCATCCCGGCATGGTTCGCGTCCCCGTTGGGTGCTACGAACCGCGCTGACGGCTGAAGCGCAGCCACACCACCCCGCAGTCGAGGATCTCTGAGGACTTGGTGACGAAGGCCAGACGGGTCGCGGTCGTGCCGTACCAGCGCCGCGATGACGCCGAACCCACGATCACGGGATGGATGACGAGGCTCACCTCGTCCACCAGGTCGGCGTCGAGGAGCGCACCGGCGAGACCGCCGCCACTATCGACCCGCATGACCGAGATGCCGTACTCGACGTGCAGACGCTCAAGGGCTGACGCGAGATCGACGCGGTGTGCGCCCGCAACCAGCGTGGCGGGGCGATCGACGGCTCTCGGTGGCGTGTCCTCCGCCTGCACGGCGATCACGTCCGACCAGTACCCGGCGACGCGCAGGGCGCTCCATTCGCTGACCCGAGCCCGGCTGTCGACCACCGCGAGCAGGGGTCCGTCAGGCGCTGGTCCGGGTCCAGGGGTGTCGGCGAGCGCGGACTCCTGCGCCAGGATCGTGTCCGCGCCGACGAGGGTGGCGTCCTCGGACCACGTGGCGGCCAGCTGGTAGTAGGTGCCGACATCGATGTCGAACCCGTCAATCGCGCCGTCGAGCGACACGGCCATGTGCACGATCACGTGTGGACGCGCACCGGTGTGTGTGTCCATCATCAAGGGATCGTATGACACCGGACGATCGCCATCGGGGAGCGGTGCGGACGGACGTCGTCTGTAGGCTGGGGTATGCCGGACAGGGACGCCTTGCGGCGAACGCCGTGACCGAGTGGCCCATGGTCGGGTGTGATGCTGCCCGTCGGCGCCTGCTCGAAGCACTCAGCGGGCGACGTGGGCGGATGCCGGTGGTGGTGCGGCTGAGGGCTGATTGATGACGACGTGGACACTCGATTACGACCGCTACGACCCGCACCAGGAGGGGCTCCGCGAGGCGCTGTGCACGACCGGCAACGGGTACTTCGCCACACGCGGCGCCGCGCCGTTCGCGGGTGCGGATGGCGTGCACTACCCGGGAACGTACATCGCTGGGCTGTACGACCGCCTTGAGACGACGATCCGGGGTCACGTCGTCGCCAACGAAGAACTCGTGAACCTGCCCAACTGGCTTCCGCTGACCTTCCGGCTGGTGTCCGACGACGATCCGGAGGCAACGGACACCGACGGCGACGATGTGGCTGACACGGCGTGGAACGACGGCTGGTTCGACCTCGCGGACGTCGACATCCTCGAGTACGGGCAGACCCTCGACATGCGCAGTGGGTTGGTCGCTCGACGCCTGCGCTTCGTGGACCGCCAGGATCGCCGCCTGTCCCTGGTGTACCGGCAGTTCGTGTCGATGGCTGTGCGTCACGTCGGCGCGCTGGAGATGACTCTGGTGGCCGAGAACTGGTCGGGGCGGGTGCAGATGCGTTCCGCGCTGGACGGGCAGGTCACGAACAGCGGCGTCGCCCGGTACCGCGCGCTGCGGGGTGACCATCTCGTGCCGATCGACGCGGGGCCGATCAAGGACGCGACGATGATGCGGGTGCACGTGCGGACGCGACAGTCGCACATTCGGGTGGCGCAGGCGGCCCGCACCACCGTGTTCCTGGACGACAACCAGATCGACGTTGCGCCCACCGTGCGTATCGCCCCTGGCCTGGTGGCCTTCGACTACTCAGTGGACCTCGAGGAGGGACAGCAGCTACGAGCCGAGAAGGTCATCACCCTCTTCAGCTCCCGTGACCAGGCGATCTCCGAGAGCGGCGAGCAGTCCGTTCGCCGCCTCGAAGTCGCAGGTGGGTTCGACGCCCTCCTCGCCGATCACATGCTGGCCTGGAACCGCATCTGGAACGCCCACCATCTCCACATCTCCAACGACGAGCACTCACAGATGGTGCTGAACCTCCATGTCTTCCACCAGGTGCAGACGGTGTCGATGCACTCGATCGACCTTGACGTCGGGGTTCCGGCGCGCGGCCTGCACGGTGAGGCCTACCGCGGTCACATCTTCTGGGACGAGTTGTTCATCTTTCCCTACCTCAACGTGCGCCTACCCGAGCTCGTCCGTTCCCTGCTCCTCTACCGCTACCGGCGCCTGCCGGAGGCACGACGACTGGCCCGTGAGGCTGGGCACGAGGGAGCGAGCTATCCGTGGCAGAGCGGAAGCGACGGGCGCGAGACGAGCCAGACGCTGCACCTGAACCCACGATCGGGACGCTGGAGTCCGGACAACTCCCACCTTCAGCGTCACATCAACCTCGCGGTCGCCTACAACATCTGGCAGTACGTCCAGATCACCGAGGACACCGAGTTCCTGGCCTTCTATGGCGGCGAGATGCTCCTCGAGATCTCGCGCTTCCTGGCCAGCATCGCTTCGTACAACCACGCGCTCGACCGCTACGAGATCCGCGGCGTGATGGGTCCTGACGAGTATCACGAGGGCTATCCGTGGAGGGACGAGCCGGGGCTGGACAACAACACGTACACGAACATCATGACGGTCTGGACTCTGATGCGTGCCATGGAGGCGTTGGAGTTGCTGCCCGACCGTCGTCGCCATGAGCTCGTCACCCGGATACGCCTGCAACCGGACGAACTGTTGCACTGGGAGGACATCAGCCGCAAGATGCGGATCTGCTTCCACGGCGACAGGATCCTGAGCCAGTTCGAGGGCTATGAGCGCCTCAAGGAGCTCGACTGGCAAAGCATCCGCGCCAGTCATGGTGACATCGCGCGGCTGGATCGGATCCTGGAAGCAGAGGGCGACAGCCCCAACAGGTACAAGGCCAGCAAGCAGGCCGACGTGCTCATGCTGTTCTACCTGTTCCCCCAGGACGAGCTCCGCGGCCTGCTGCACCGGCTCGGTCACGCGTGGGATGCCGACATGGCCTCCCGCACCATTGACTACTACTTCCGCCGCACCTCTCACGGTTCGACGCTCAGCGCGGTCGTGCACTCCTGGGTGCTCGCGCGCCTCGACCGCAAGCGCTCGTTCGACCTGTTCCGTCAGGCACTCGAGAGTGATGTCGGCGACGTCCAGGGCGGCACGACGCAGGAGGGCATCCACCTCGGCGCGATGGCCGGCACAGTGGACCTCGTGCAGCGCGGGTACACCGGTCTGCTACCACGCGGTGACGTGCTGTGGTTCGATCCGATGCTTCCCGCCGAAATCGACCGTCTGCAGTTCACGATCCGTTACCGTCGGGCCTGGGACGTTCTTTTCGACATCGATCGGGAGCGCATCAGGGTCACCACGCCGGCTGGCTCGACGATCAAGGTCGGCTACGACGGCCGCGTGACCGAAGTGGCCCCGGGAACCACCACAGACATCGAGCTGTCGGCCGCGAGCGACGGCTGAGCCGACGGGATCTTTGGGGTGGACAGCGGCGTCACAGCCCGCCGGGTGGGGATCGGATCAGACCGATGGTGGCGATCCGGGCGGTCGCACCGCTTGACACCTCAGTCCGGAGTCCGCGCTGGGCCGTGCCTCCACGACGGTGAACGTCTGGTCCTGTGTGCCTCACCGGCAACGCCTAACGACCCGACCTACCTACTGGTGCGTGGACGATCTGCTTCACGGCGCTCACCGCGCAGGGCCGCAGTGAGGCTCGCGGACCGTTGATCAGGCGCTCCTACGGCCCCGCCGCAGTCGAGCACGTGAGCGTGCATGCGCCTCGCGCAGTGAGGCTCGCGGACGAGCTCCGTCGTCGCGGCACCCGGGTTGACGACACGTAGCCCTGCGCGGAGTACACCGGGTGCGGAAGGAGACGGTCGGCCTCGGACAAGTCGACATCATCGAGGTCCGGCCCCTCAGATGTGCCTCCGAGGAGCTCGGCGGCCAACATGCAGGTCGGTCGCCAGCGGACGACCCACCGACCTCCCGTCGTTGGTGTAGTGCAAGAGCAGCGTCTTCCTAGCCTCGACCCAATCGCGGCTGGACGGTGCGGGCGGCGGCGACCTTGCCGATTGCCTGACCCCTGCGGGCGGCGATGCGGTCACGATCGGCCCGCAGCGTCCAGTCGTACGGCAGGACCTGGACGGCCTCGACCGCAGCTCACCGCACCAGGCGGGAACCCTGCTTGGTGACGTGCCCACGAACCACGGTGGCTTGCGACTCGTGACGCTTCGGCGTCGACCCCGTCCACGAGCACAACGTGGCGGGCCGCGCGAAGCGGGTGACGTCACCGATCTCGACGACAGACACCGCCGCGAAACGTCGGGCACACCCCGGGGATGGCTTGGAGGGCGTGGTAGCCGCGGTGGTGCCGCAGGTAGCACGTGCCCAGCGGCCTGTCGGCAAGCAGTGTCATCCCCTTTGCCGAACAGGTCCCGACATCCCACTGTCACGCCCTCCTTGGCCAGCATTGCATGGACCCGGGCTTTCAACCCGGAGCGCAGCGCGACCAGCTACGCGCGGTACCGCACGAGCTCGCGCAGCTGCCGTAGAGACGGCGGTGCGAACCACGCCTCGGCCAGCCGGCCCACGGCAGCAGGTCCGCCAGATCGGTCGCGTCGCGCACGTCGTTCTTCACGCGCCGGTACGCGAACGCCTTGACCCCCAGCGCGTGGGCGAGATGCACGCTGGCGCCGCACGCCCTGCAGCACGTCGACCGCCCGGTACCACCCATAGGTTCGACGACGACCTCGGGGTCAGGGCCGGCGGCGGCGATCGCGCAGGCCAGCGTCCGTGATCCACGTTCCGACGCGACGTGCAAGGGCGCCTCGAACAGCCGGTCGGTGGGGATGATCATGAGGTGATTCGGCAGGCGACCCTCCAAGACGTGCGTGCACAACGGTTCGATGAGCAACTGCTGGAGCTTCTGGCATTTGTCTTGGGTCCGGCGCGCGGCTGATGTCCATCGTCTCTATGCACGTCGTGATCCGCGGGGCATCGAAATCCGTCACCAGGTGTCGTCGGCGGCGGGTACCACGAACGACGCTGTCGGTGGTGGCCCATCCTCCCTTGCGTACCTGGTGGCTCAGCCAGATCACCGAATCCATGTCGATGACCGCAGGAGCCGGACGCTGAGATGCTCGAAGGTTGCCAGGTGCTCGTCGTCGGCGGTGGTCTCGGCGGGATCGCCGCCGCCCTGGCTGCCGCGCGCCTCGGCAGGCGTGTGGTGCTGACCGAGCCGACACGGTGGCTTGGCGGTCAGCTCACGGTGCAGGCGGTTCCGCCCGACGAGCACCCGTGGATCGAGCACACGGGCGCGAACGACAGCTACCTGCGACTCCGGAAGCTGATCCGTGAGCGGTACCGACGCACCCGTGATCTGACGTCGACTGCCGCCGGCGACGAACTGCTCAACCCCGGAGCCTGCTGGGTCAGCCGCATCGGGTGTGAACCGGGCGAGGCGGTCGCGGCCATCGACGCGCTGCTCGCGCCGCATCGGGCGCATGGTCGCATTCATGTTGTGGACCGGCACACCCCTGTGAGCGCCGAGGTAGACGGTGACCGGGTCACCGCCATCACCCTGCGCGACACCATGCGGGGCGGTGAGGTGACGGTCGCCGCCCGGTTTGTCCTGGATGCGACCGAGGAGGGTGATCTCCTGTCGCTGACGGGATGTGAATACGTCATCGGCGGTGAGGGCAGCGACGTCACCGGTGAGCCCCACAACATCCCCGGGGGCCCCGACCCGTTGTGTCAGCAGGCGATCACCTGGTGCGTCGCGCTCGAGCATCGGCCGGGCGAGGACCACACCATCGACCGCCCGGCCGCCTACACGTTCTGGCGGCGCTACCAGGCACCGTTCTGGCCTGGTCCTCAGCTCGGCTGGGTGACGCAGGACCCCGAGACGGGTCAGCCACTGCGGCGGCCGCTGTTCGGTGGGGGAAGGGATCTGTGGAGGTTCCGGCGCATCCGGTACGCGGGCCACTACCGCGACCCGTCGATGACCGACATCACGCTCGTCAACTGGCCGCAGATCGATTACTGGCTGGCTCCGGTGGTCGATGTCCCCGACGATGATCGGTCCCAGCATCTGGGGCGGGCACGTGAGCTGACGCGGTCGTTCGTGTACTGGCTCCAGACCGACGCGCTGCGCCCGGACGGAGGGACCGGCTGGCCCGGACTGCGGCCTGCAGTGGACGTCCTTGGCACCGACGACGGGTTCGCCCAGCGCCACTACACGCGCGAGAGCCGCCGGATGCGCGGCCAGACGACGGTGCTCGAGCCCCATGTCGGTGTGGAGGCCCGTCCCGGTCGGCGAGGGGCGCAGGCCATCAGCGACAGCGTCGGGGTGGGTTCTTATCGGATCGACCTCCATCCCACGACCTGTGGCCGCGGCTACGTCGACGTTGCCAGTTGGCCGTTCCAGATCCCACTCGGGGCGCTCGTCCCGATCCGCCTGCGCAATCTCCTGCCTGCTGCCAAGAACCTCGCGACCACCCACGTCACGAACGGCTGCTTCCGCCTGCACGCCGTCGAGTGGTCGGTCGGCGAGGCCGCCGGAGCACTCGCGGCGTTCTGCCTCGATGAGGCGACGGAACCACAGGCCGTGCACGCTGATCCGGCGGCGATCGCACGGTTCCAGGCAGTCCTGGACAGGCTCGGCGTGCAGCGCCACTGGCCATCGGACATCGGGGAGCAGGCGCGGTAGCGATCCACCAGGATTGGCGCACGCTGCTGACACCGGGGTGCAGGTGTACTTCTGTGACCCGAGGGAGCCCGTGGCAGCGCCGGTCGAACGAGAACACCTACGGGCTGCCGCGCCAGTACTTCCCTCGCAAGGTCGTCGGACTTCCACGCCGTCACCCAGGCCGAGTTCTCGACGAACTCGCCGCCGAGCTCAACGGCAGACCTCGCGGAAGATCTCGGGTACATGACATCATCAGAGAAGTCCAACGAGGCTGCTGCAATCACCCATGAATCCGCAGCGGATGTGCGCTGACCAACAGCAGCCCGGGAGAGCCGACCCCGCACGGCGACTCGACGCTGTCGCCCGAGCCGATGCGCACAGCGAGTACCGATAATCGTTAGTAGAGCAGATGCTGGTGGCGTCTCGTCCTCGGTGTAAATGCGGCACGGGCGTAGGTTCCTGACAGACCTCCAAGTCGAGTCAGGAAGGAACTACGCCCATGCCAGCACGAGTATCACCCACCGAACGGATCCGCGGCGAGATCGACGCCCTGTTCGCCGAAGACCGCGACCTGTCCGAGGTGCTCGAGGACGTCGCACGCCTCGGCGCCCGGTTGATCCTGCAGACCGCGGTAGAGGCCGAGGTCACCGAGTTCCTCGGCCGCGACCGCTACGCCCGCGGCGACCGCGCCCGCCCCGGGCACCGCAACGGCTACAGCAACGTGACCGTCAAGACCACCGCCGCAGGAGGTCAAGACGCAGGAGGGGGTGTTCCTACCGTCAGTGGCGTCCTCGCCGTCGCGACCGAAGGAGCCGACATGACCGCTGACGCCTCCCGCGGACTGCGCGCCTGACCGGGATCGCCCATCTGGCGATCATCGTGACAGGGGTGTTCGCCCAGTTCTTCGTCCGATCCGGTCTCGTCATCCCGGGTGACGCTGCATCGACCGCCGGCAACATCGCAGCCTCGGAGGGCTGTTCCGGGCCGGGATCGCCGCGGACCTGTTGATGCGGCTTCGACGTCGCGGTCGCGGTCGGGCTGTACGTCCTGCTGCAGTCCGTGCACAGGCCGTTGGGGATGGTTGCGGCGGCGTTCCGCCTGATCCAGGCCGC